>JAGWVZ010000054.1 GCA_018970625.1 Myxococcales bacterium
TCACAGACGTCGTCACCGAGATACCGCGCTCCTGTTCGAGCTTCATCCAGTCGGATGTCGCGTGCCGTTCAGCCTTGCGCGCCTTCACGGTGCCAGCGGTCGCGATCGCTCCGCCCAGAACCAGTAACTTCTCGGTCATCGTGGTTTTGCCGGCGTCCGGGTGCGAGATAATGGCGAAGGTGCGTCGGCGAGCGACTTCGTTGACCAGGGTTGCGTCGGTCATGATGCCTGTCAGTCCAGAGGGTGTGCGTGTTTCACGTGGGAGGCTCCGTCTAGCCGACCAGTCGGGTGACGCAAGCCAAGAGATTGCCGCAAAGACGGAGGACATTGGCAGACGTCGTCTGAAGATGGCGCTCGCTGATTGCAGGATGCCGGGTGTTCCGCCGCCCTGAAAGACCATCGCGGGATGAATTGCGTGCGGTGGTGCGACCGCCCTTCACCGCGGGTTGGGGTGTTCCCCTACCCCCCGGCGGAGCAGGCCCGGGGTGGCCGCGGGTCGGTTCACTGCATCTGGCGTTGGCGCTTTATCGTCGCCGGGGCCGTTGACCCTTCGTGACGGGCGGGTTATTGCGCGCGCCATCCCGAGGCTTCACAGGGTTCGGGCAGCCATTCACGATACCACCACGGCGCACCCCGGGCCGTGGCCAGACCGATGAGCCCTCTATGTCGACGATCGATACCATTGTTTCGCAGCTTGGCGCAGACGCTGATTCCCTCCTGGGACACACGTGCAAGACGGTGTCGAAGGACATGCTGACCCTGCCCGGACCGGATTTCGTCGACCGCGTCTTCATGCACTCCGATCGCAACGTGCGGGTGCTGAACAACCTTCAACGCCTGCTCAGTCATGGCCGCCTTGGCGGCACCGGCTACCTCTCCATTCTTCCCGTTGACCAGGGCATTGAGCACTCTGCTGCGGCGTCGTTTGCGAAGAACCCGATCTACTTCGACGGCGAGAACATCATCCGACTGGCGATCGAGGGCGGCTGCAACGCCGTCGCCACCACCTACGGCGTGCTGGGCTCGGTGGCTCGTAAGTACGCGCACAAGATTCCGTTCATTCTGAAGATCAATCACAACGAACTGCTCACCTACCCAAACAAGCACGACCAGGTCATGTTTGCGAGCGTTGATCAGGCCTTCGATCAGGGCTGCGCAGCGGTCGGCGCGACCATCTATTTCGGCGCCGAAGAGTCCACTCGTCAGCTCATGGAAGTCTCTGAAGCCTTCGCACGCGCGCATGAGCTGGGTATGGCGACCATTCTGTGGTGCTACCTTCGCAATCCCGGCTTCGTGAAGGACGGCGTGGATTATCACACCTCGGCGGACCTCACGTCGCAGGCGATTCACCTGGGCGTGACCATCGGCGCGGACATCATCAAGCAGAAGCTGCCGACCAACAATGGCGGCTATACGGCGCTCAAGTACGGCAAGACCGACAAGCGCGTGTATTCGGAGCTGAGCAGCGATCACCCGATCGATCTTGTTCGCTATCAGGTGCTGAACTCCTACGCCGGCCGCATGGGTCTGATTAACTCGGGCGGCGCCTCGGGCGACAACGACCTTCAGGAAGCGGTGTCCACCGCGGTCATCAACAAGCGCGGCGCCGGAATGGGGCTGATTCTGGGCCGCAAAGCCTTCCAGAAGCCGTTTGCCGAGGGTGTGGCGCTGCTGAACGCGGTGCAGGACGTGTACCTGTGCCCGCAGGTGACGATCGCCTGATTCTCCGCCGCACGTGCACCACGTGCCAAAGGATTTTCAGGGCGGCAGTGCATGGAGCGCATGCGCTCCGGGACGGCACTCAGGGGGCCTGCAGAAGGGGGTCGAGCTCCAGGCGCTCCCCGTTCAGCAGCGGCAGCGGGGCCCACGACCAGCGGAATTCGTCGGTCTGTATGATCCAGAGCTGATGACTCAGACGGACGACACACTGGCCTTCCGTCTCACTCAGCTCCAGCTGCAGCAGCGTATTGGGGGCCTGCAGCACACCGAAGGTGTACCGGCGATTTTCAGGGCCAGGCTCGGTTCCATAGCCCGCGAGCGTGTAGCCAGGGGCGAGCTCCTGCGCCTGCGCGTAGCGGTCGGTGAACCAGGTGGCACATTCGGTGAGCGACATGCCCAGCGTCGCCACCTGATCGCCAGTGGCGTCATCGGCCTGCGCGCTCACGACGGGCTGCGGCAATGAAAAGGGAAAACCGGGGCTCTGGGCGGCGGCCGGAGCCGATACCAGAGTCGGGACGCCAGCCAGAGTCGCCAGCAATAGAGGAATTCGGGCCATGCAGATACCGTCGTGCAGGAGCGATGCGTGCGTGATGTCCGATGTGACGCAACGATGCAATGCCCTCGTAGGGGTCCTCTGGTGTCGTCGGGCGCTCGCCACGCGTTGTCGTCGTACAGCACGCTCGCGCAGTTGAAAAAACGTGCGGTAAGTTAACAAAGCTGTTGACGTTGGGGCGCTCGTGCGGTTATACCGCGCTTCCAATTCGACGCCGCGCAGGTGGTGGAATTGGTAGACTCGCTGGTTTCAGGTACCAGTGCCTTAAGTGGCGTGCGGGTTCGAGTCCCGCCCTGCGCATGAAATAGAAGAAGGGATCTGCGAGAGCAGGTCCCTTCTTCTCGTTTTTGCCTCTGGCTCCGCGATGAACGGTGTGTATGGTGTCGGCGCCAGCGCATCGTCGAGGGAATGTGTCCCTGCGACGACCCAGCCTGGCGCTAACATGACCCGATAAGGAATCTGGACTCCATGACTGATACTGCGGCGTTTGCCGCGATGGTGCGCGAGCTGATGCAGCGCGCCCGTGAACTACGGCCGGACGGTGGGCTGACGGCCGCTGAAATTACACAGGAAACAGGGACTTCGCTGGCCGTTGAGGAGGTCTCACGGCAGCTGAAACGTCTGGCCCGCGAGGGTGAGATTACGCGCGGGGAAGGTGGCCGCTGGTATGCGCCCCTGACCGCCGATGAAGTCGAGGGGCGTCTCTCGGTGCGTGCGGGATCCTTTCTGGTCGAGGTGAACGGCACGCAGGTCGAGATCCTGCCCGACCATCTGGGCGAGGCCATCGCCGGCGACCGGGTGTCGGTGCAGATCACATTCGACAATGGTCGCGGCCTGCGCGCCGGCATCGTTCGGCGTGTGACAGACCCGATTCCGCGTCGTTTTGACGCGCGCATCATGCCGTATCAGGGGCAGCTTATCGCCACGGCGGCGGGTGTTCAGGAGCCGATGGTGCTGAAGGGGGAAGGGCACGGCCGCTTCAGGCCCGGCGAGATTCTGGAGGTCGAGGTCAAGGGTCGCACGCGCATTCCGCGTGCCGCCGGGCTGCTACCTCCATTCGCGCTGACCGTCGCGCCCGTCGTTGATCAGCCACGCTTCTCGATTGATCCGCGCGCGGTCTTTCCCAAACTCGATCCGCATGAACGCAACGCGACGGTTCTGCTCGATCAGCTGGCCCGGGCCATGGGGCTCGACCAGCCGTTCAGTGCAGAGGCGCTCGAGACGGCCAGCCGCAGTGAACCTCCGGTAGAGCCCGGCGCGGGCGACTGGGACCTGCGCGAGGTGCCGCTGGTGACCATCGACGGCGAGACCGCCAAAGACTTCGATGACGCTGTGTTCGCGCAGGAGCTCGGCGATGAGATTCGTCTGCTCGTCGCGGTCGCCGATGTGTCGTCGTACGTCCCCGAGGGTGACCCGCTCGATCGCGATGCTCGCCTGCGGGGTACGTCGGTGTACCTGCCGGGCCGCGTGTATCCCATGCTGCCGTCTCGCCTGTCGGACGACCTGTGCTCGCTGCGACCGCACGTTCCACGCCGCTGCGCCTGGGTGTCGATGCTGATTCAACAGGACGGTACGGTGGTGGACGTGGCCGCGGGGTTTGGCGTCATGAAGTCTGCCGCGCGCCTGACCTACGCGCAGGTGCAACAGTTTCTGGACGGCAACGACCTGGACGTGTCGATGGACGTTCAGGAGTCGCTGATGGCGCTCGATGAAGCACGCGAGCGACTGTTTCGGCATCGACTGTCGCGCGGCATGCTCGATCTGGACCGCCCTGAACCCACGGTCGCGCTCAGCGCCGACGGCTCGCGAGTCGAAAACATTCTGCCGCATCCCCGCTATCGTGCGCACCGCCTGATCGAAGAGTGTATGGTCGCCGCCAACGAGGCCATTGCGCGCTTTCTATCGGAGCGACAGTGGCCCGCGCCCACGCGCGTTCACGGCGACCCGGACCCGGCGAAGATCGCGCACGTCCGCGACGTGGCGTCGGGGCTTGGAATCCGCATTCCCCTGAGCCGTCGGCCCGACATCGACGAGCTCAGCCGCGTGCTGGCCGCGCTGGAGGGAACCCCCATGGCGCAGGTCATGAGCTACCTGATCCTGCGCAGTGTGCCGCGCGCCGAGTACGCCATCGACGGCAAGGGTCACTTCGGTCTTGGCGCCGAGCACTACCTGCACTTCACCTCGCCGATTCGCCGGTATCCCGACCTGATGGCGCACCGACTGTTGCGCCGTGCGCTCACCGAGCCTCTGCCGGCGGGCGCGGCCATGCGAAAGCTGCGCGATAACCTGCAGGCCGGGGTGGACGCTTCGAACAAAGGGGAGGAGCGCGCCAAAAAAGCCGAACGATTTGCCGAGCGCATGCTGCGTGCGCGGGTCATGCTCGATCACGTGGGTGACGAGTTTGACGCCACCGTCAGCGACATGGCCGCGTGGGGCCTCTTCATTACGATCGCCAACCCCTACGTCGAGGGAACGGTTCCTATCCGGCGTCTGGGCCGCGAGTACATGGAGTTCGACGATGTGCGCATGCACATGCAGGGCACACGCAGCGGCGAAACCTACAAGCTGGGTGACCGCCTGCGCGTAAAGTGTGTGTCGGTGGACCTGTCCGAGAGTCGCGTGCTGTTTGACGTGGTGGCACGCCTGGCCGCCGATCCGGCGAGACCTGCGGGCCAGCCGGTTCCTCCGAAGCGCCGCCACCCCGAACCAGAACCGGCCCGGAACGCTTCGCAGGGCGAAAGAACGATGCGGCATCGGCGGGAAGGCGAGCCGAGCGAACCGCGTGAGCGTCGTCCGGCGCCCGTCATCGCGCGAAACCTGCCGCCTGCGACCCCCACACCTCCGCCGCCGCAGGAGTACTACGATCCCGAGCTGGACATGTGGAGCTCGTCGCCGCCGCGCAAGCGGGAGCGCCTGCCAAACGGGAAGCCCGCAAAGTCGGCGCCAAAGAAGGTGCGGAACGACAAACGGCGAAGCAAACGCAGGGGCGCCTGATGAACGTGTCACAGCGCAAGTGGGCGCCGCCCGCCGGGTAACCGGGGGAATGCTGGCCCGGAGTGGTGCGGTCTGCGTACGCAACGCCCTGCGAAGCGACCTGGGTCAGGCCGCCAGCCGCTGCGAAATGGCCATCAGGTCCATGGTAATGGCGACGGCCCAGTGCAGCGCGACGCCTGGCAGCACACTGCGCGAGCGAATGGCCAGAATCCCCAGCAGCGTGCCTGCCAGCAAGGCGCCCAGCGTCTCGGCGATAGGCTTATTGAAGTGGATCATGACGTAAGGGATGGCCGAGATAAGCAATGAGTACCATCCGAAACGCTTAAAGAGGGCGAAGAGCAGGAAGCCGCGGAAGAAGAACTCGACGCCCAGAAACTGCAGGCCGTACGAGAGCTCGAAGAGCAGGAAGTGGTCGAGGCCTTCGTGTGCGCGGTCGTAAAACGGGTAGGTGTTCTGGAAGGAGGGCATGGTCGAGGCCAGCACCAGAAACGGCAGCATGAACAGGTACAGGCCGGCGTAGGTGGGCAGGTGCGGCAGTGTGCCTTGCAGGCGAAGGCCGTAGTCAGACGGTGGCTTGCGGAACAGCCACCAGAGCAGGGCGCAGGGAATGACGACGCGCATGAACAGCGAGTTAAATCCCCACCAGACGAACGGCAGCAGGTCGGCGTAAACGTGCCAGGCCTCGGGCATATACGAGAGCACGAGGGGTTGCAGGCCCGAGGTGAGAAAGAAGCCTGAGCGGCCGTAGTAGAAGAACAGGGTGAGCAGGACGGCGGCGACGGCCAGGATCGTGGGGGTCTCGCGGTCGAGTTCAGGACCCTGGTGGGTTTGCATGAACCAGTTGCGGAAGTCTGTCCACGACCGGATGGGCGTTTCGTTGCCGTGTTCGGTGGTCACTCTGCGCTGCCTGCCGATGGGGTGACCATGGTGGCGTCGGCCTCGATCACCATCTGGCTACCGCTGAAGAATCCGCTGCCGCGCAGGATGCCGATGGAGCGAAGGCCCACGAGGGCTTGCTGGAACTGGGCGACCTGCTCGGCGGGCAGAAGTCCCATGGCCTCGCTGTAACCGATGAGCTCGTCGATCATGGCGTTCAGTCGTTCGCCGTTGAGGTAACCGATCATGAAGGGCGCGCCGGCGACGGCGTCGGGTGCGGTGGCGACGGTGTTGATGAAGGATTGCTGCAGCTCGCCGGTGTGGAACATGACGCGATCCTGCATCATGAGCATGCTGATGGTGGCGAAGGGAGACTCCATGTCGATGCGTGTGAGCGGCGACTCGTTGACGAGCGAGGTCGAGAAGCCGGAGCCGCGGGCCATGTCCTGCGCGCGATCGGCGAGCTGCGCAGGGTTGTTGCTGGTGACCATGGCCAGGGCGCTCAGGTCGATCGAGAGCAGTCCGAGGCTTAAAGAGTTGAGTGCGAAGACCAGACCGCCACTGTAGAAGCGTTCAAAGGCGTCGATTTGTCGATCCTGAGAGTCGAGCATGACGCGAGCGGTGGCGAGGGCACCGGCGATATCGGGGCAGCCTGCGAGCGATGGATCGGCCTGCAGCAGCTCGCGGAGAGCCGAGATCTGGGTGCGACCGGCGAAGAAGAGGGTGGTGTTGTCGATGTCGGTTTGTGGAACCTGCGTGATGGTGCCGGGGAACGCCGCCTGAACGCGCTCAGCGCCGGCGGTGCCAAACTGCAGCACAAACGACGTGACGCCGTGGAGCGGGTTGGTGTCGTCGATAGAGGCGACCATGCCCATCCAGGGCAGGGTGGTGGTGAATCGTTCGACGCCGCCCATGCAGCGGTCGCGCTGCTCGGCGCTTGAATAGCCGGCAAGCTCGGGGTCGAGACCCATGGCGTCCATGCTGGCGGTGCGGTTGCGCCAGGTGCGGGCTGACCAGATGAGGTCCGAGAGCACGATGGACTGCATGAACCCTACGGCGCTGAGCGTCTGGCCTGCCGGGACGCGCTCGGCAAGCGACAGTCCGGGGCCTGCCGCCAGCATGCTCTGACGCGGACCCTGCAGTAGCGTGAGCCACTCCTCATCGGAGACGTTGGCCTGCGGGTCGGGCGAGTTAAAGCGGGCGATGGCGAATCCTTCGTACACGCCGTAATCGAGCGAGGCGTCGCCCATGGTTGCGCGGCGCAAGGCCAGGGGCCCGACCTCGATGTCTGAGAAATCGAGGTCGATGTTGGCGCTCTCGATGCGCGCGACGGTGGCGTTCCATGCCACGACGTCGGAGAGCTTGAGGACAAGGAGTGGTGAGAGCGACGGCGAAAACGCCGCATATTCGCCTGTGAGGTCAACGCCGAGCGACTCGAGCGACGCCGGGTTGTTGGGGTCGATGCCTAGCACCTCAAGTTGGCCGGGCATGCTGGTCTCCAGAAGGGCGAGTGACTGCGACCACGACTGCAGCAGCACGTCGCGCTGTGCCTCCTGTACGTCGAAAGCGATCCCCCAGGCAGCGTCTGCCGGAACCAGCTCGAACACGGTGCTCCACGAGCGGTCTTCGAGTCCTTTCTGTGAGCCGCCACAGGCGGTGAGGGCGGCGGCGGCAGTGAGGGCCGTCATCACGATCAGGTTACGCATGAAAAGATCCGGAGTGAGCCCCGTGCCGGTGGCAGGGTCTGTGGATGCCAGAGAGCGGTTACGTCGGTGCGGTGTAGCACTGATGGTGGGTCGGGCAAGGGTTTGTCGATGGGGGGCGGATCGCAGGTGTTCGCGAGGCGCTTTGCGTGGTCGTCAAACGGTGTCAGAACGGTGAACGACGCTTGCGGTTCCACGTGATGCGCGCATATAGGAACCGGCGACGCCAACCCACGGTGGCAGTGAAATCATGCCAGGCCAGACGGTCATAGACATCTTCGATGAGCGTGTTGCCGAGAGCGCTGATCGTACAGCGCTCCGCTACAAGGCGGACGGCCGATGGCAGGAGCTGTCGTGGTCGGCGTGGTCGCGTGCGTCGCTCAAGTATGCCGCCGGACTGGTGGCACTGGGTGTGCGTGCGGGTGACCGTGTAGCGCTGATGTCGCGCACGCGCCTGGACTGGGTGGTGGCGGACATTGGCATTCTTTACGCTGGCGCCATCACGGTGCCGGTGCACCACACGTCGCTGCCGCGCCAGTGCGCTGCCATTGTGCGCAGCACCGGCGCGAACGTCATCATCGTCGAAGACCCGCACCAGCTGCAGAAGGTGCTGGCGGCTCGCAGCGAGCTGCCCGAGCTTCGCCACATCATTTATCTGGACGAGCTGGCCGAGCTGGATGTGCCCGACCGGCAGGGCCGCACCCTGCTTCGTCTGGATGACCTGGGGCCGGAGATTCGTAAGGATAAGACGCTGGTGAGCGTGTCGCGGCTGGGCGAGCTGGGGAGTGAGGCGCTCGGTCGGGACCCCAACGCGGTGCTCGAGCAGCGTCGATGCGTCGAGCCGGGCAGCGTCGCCAGCATTGTCTTTACATCGGGTACCTCGGGCCGGCCGCGCGGTGTGGTGTTGACCCACGCCAACATGGTCGCCAGCATCAACGCCAACCACCTGGCGGTGCCGCTCGGCCCCACCGATGAGCAGCTGCTGGCGTTACCGTTGTCGTTTGTATTCGCCCGCATCAACTACCTGACCGCGGTGCGAGCGGGCACCATGACAGCCTTCTGCACCGGTACGGATCGGTTTATTGAAGAGCTGCAACAGGTTCGCCCCACCTTTTTTACCGCTGTTCCCCATGTATTTGAGCGTATTCTGAACTCTTTCCGCAGTCGAATGCTCGCCGAAACCCGCGGTCCTGCGCGTGGATTTGTGGAGCGCAGCTTTCGGCTCGCCGATATTAGGGTCGAGACGCAGGCCGCCGCCAAAGCGCCGCCGTTGTACGTGCGCGCCGAGCTGGCGCTGGCCGATTCGACCGTCTTTGCGCGCTTTCGTTCACTCATGGGTGGTCGCATCCGGTTCGCCTTCTGCGGCGGTGCGGCGCTTCCGGCCCATGTGTCGCGCTTCTTTCAGGGGGTCGGCATTGAGATTCTCGAGGGCTACGGCCTTACCGAGACCTGCTCGGCCATTTGCGTGAACCGACCGGGTGCGACCCGCATTGGCACTGTCGGTGTCGCCATGAACGGCATCGCCATTCGTATCGCCGACGACGGTGAGATTCTGGTGCAGGCGCCGCAGGTCATGCAGGGCTATCTGGACGAGCCCGATGTCACCGCCGAGGTGCTGCGCGACGGCTGGTTACACACGGGCGACATCGGCGAGCTCGACGGCGATTACCTGCGCATTACCGACCGCAAAAAAGACATGATCGTGACCGCGACCGGTCGCTCGATCGCGCCGGCCCCACTCGAAGCGCGGCTGCAGACCCTGCCTTGGATTGACAGGGCGGTGGTGTACGGGGAGGGGCGCAAGTACCTGACCGCGTTGCTGACCCTGCGTATGGAACCCGTCGTCACATGGGCGCGCCAGAATGGCCTGAGCGATATCGCCAAGTCGGAGCTGCCGCGAAATCCTCGCGTGTACGACCTCGTGCGGCAGCACGTCGAAGAGCTCAACAAGGACCTGTCGTCGGCCGAGAGCATTCGGCGCTTTGCGATTCTGGACGAGGATTTTCGTCCCGACAGCGGTGAGCTCACGGCGTCCATGAAGACTCGGCGACACTTCATCGCGCAGAAGTACAAGGGCGTCATCGAAGGGCTGTACGATGAATCGCTGGCCATGAAAGGCTGACGGCGCTCGTGCTGCGCCAGTCATGCCACCGCGGCTCCGTGAGTGCACGGCGTTCAGGCGTGTAACGCCCTGAAAACACGACCGATCAACGATCGTGCCAGTTTGAGGATCTTTTTTGCCAAAATCTTGCAACGCAGATCTTCCGGCGTATGGTGTGCTTCACCGTGACCTGCCGTGAGGTGCCGCATGAACGTTGCTGCAGAGAGCCTGCCCATCGGGGACGAGCTGGATCGTGTTCGTCTGGAAAAGCGAGTGCCGCTTCGCGGTGACGTTCATGTTTATGTTCCTGCGATGGACATGCTGGTGCGTGCATCGGGAAAGAACATCTCCGAGACTGGTTGCTTTGTTTACTCGCAGGTCCTGCTTCCGGTGGGCACCGAGGTTCGGGTGCGCGTGCTGGATAGCGAACGTGACGCCATGGAGGTGACCGCCCGTGTTGTGCGGGTGGTTCCCGAAGGCGCGTGTGTCGGCATGGCTTTTGTGTTTGTGGGCGAGGCGTCGGCGACCGCTGCGTGACTGGGGCGCTGCATGTATTTTGAAAAATGGCAGGCGCTGGGGAATCACTTTGTGCTGGTGTTTGACCCGGCGAACGAGTCGGCGCTTGAGCTGGCGGCAGCGCGGCTGTGCGATCGATACACCGGCGTAGGAGCAGACGGGATTCTGGTGGTGCGGACGGGCGAGCATCCGTCGATGCGTGTGCTCAACGCCGATGGCTCGTACAGCGAGATGTGTGGCAACGGCATTCGGTGTGTGGTGGGCGCGCTGGCCGAACGGCGTGTAAGTCGCCGTGGGCATGTCTTGTTGCAGACGGGGGCAGGCGTGAAGCACTGCGCTTATGAGGGGAGCGAGGGCGCCTGGCAGGTGACGGTCGATATGGGGGTACCCAGTTTCAGGCCCGAAGACGCTGGGTTCACCGATGACCTGCTGCCGCTGCATGGGGTGGTGACGGCGATCGGCGCTGGCCATGTGGCGTCGGTAGGCAATCCACACTGGGTGTTTTTTGGGGCTGATGCGGCGCTGGCCCCAGAGTGGGGGCCGAGGCTTGAGACGGACGTTCGGTTTGCGCGGCGCACGAACGTGGAGTTTGTGAAGCAGCGCGGACCTGCGCATCTGGACGTGGTGGTGTGGGAGCGCGGCGTGGGGTTTACGCAGGCGTGCGGTTCGGGAGCGGTGTGTGTGACGGCGCTGGCGGCGGCGACGGGGCGCGTGCCGACGTCGACGCCGATTCGGGTGGACCTGCCGGGTGGCTCGCTGACGTGCGAGGTGCTGGGCTCAGGTTCGGTGATGATGTCGGGGCCGGCGGTGCGTGTGTTCACGGGTACGCTGGCGCTTTGAGCGCGGCGTTGTATGTCTGGCGGGGCAAAAACGAAAAGAGCCACCGGACGGTGGCTCTCGACGTTGCGGGCGTGGCCCGGATTAGCGCGACTTCTTGACGGCGACGCGCACCGACACGAGGCCGGACTTGGAGCCGGGGATGGCGCCCTTGATGAGGTACAGGTTGTCTTCGGCGATGACGCGGACAATGCGCAGGTTCTGCACGGTGCTGCGAGCGTTGCCGTACTGGCCGGGCATCTTCTTGCCGGGGAAGACGCGTGCGGGGAAAGCCGAGGAGCCGACCGATCCACCGCCGCGGAAGGATTCGTGTGCACCGTGTGAGTTGCCGAAGCCGGCGAAATTGTGGCGCTTCATGACGCCCGCGAAGCCGCGGCCGCGGCTGGTGCCGGTGACGTCCACGAAGTTGCCCTCGGCGAACATGGTGTGGTCAAGCGTCTGGCCGACTTCGAACTTCGCGAACTCGGCTTCGGTGACGCGGAACTCACGCAGAATGCGGCAGGGCGCGTCGATGCCGGCAGCGGTGAAGACGCCGACGTCGGCTTTGGTGAGGCCGCGGAAGCGGACATCGCCGTCCTTTTCCTGACGCTTTGCGGGCTCAAAGCCGACCTTGATGCCGAAGTAGCCCTGAGCGGGCAGGTGGCGCTTTGCGACGACGACCATGGGGCCGACCTGAACGACGGTCACCGGGGTGACCTTGCCGTTGGCGTCAAAGATCTGGGTCATGCCGAGCTTGCGGCCAAGGATCATACGTGCCATGCGAACACCAAAACCCGCGTTGCATCAAAGAGCTGGCCCAAAACCAGCGTGCGGCCCTGGCGGATACGGCGGGGAGCGCATCACAGGGGGAGGCGCTGCGTAGCGCAAGTGGGTCGGGCTGGTCAAGAACAAGGCGGCGGTTGGCACGTGCTGCCTGCGCTTCCGGGCTTCTGATTTCTGAATTCTGGTTTGAGGCGTGGTCGCCGGTGACGCCTGCGGCGGCGTTGCAGCGACCGGGTCGAGCGTGTATTTCGGCAACCGCTCCATGGAACAGCGATCGATTTCATCAAAAGGGTCCTCATGCGTTCCTTTTTTGTGCAGCCCTGGCGCGGATCGACCATCGTCGTCCTTGGCCTGAGTGTAGGTTTGAGTTTGGCGTATGTGGTGTCGGGTGACATTGCGGTGGTTGCTGCAGAGTCTGCGCCTGATCTACCAGCAACTCCAGCTGACGGTCCGGTGGTTGTTGCACCGCCTGCGCCTGACGTACCAGCAGTTG
>JAGWVZ010000755.1 GCA_018970625.1 Myxococcales bacterium
AGGTGAACAAATCCACTCCGGGGATAATATCCAACGCCGACATCTGCGAACGTATTGTCCAGCCATCGCGCCAGGTTACGCACACCAACGTCAGGAATCCGGAAATCGCACGCTTCGCCGGAACCGTGTCGTGAACCCTCGGTCGCATTCACACCGCGGACGCGGTAACCGGAGACGACCTGCAAGGGAACATCGTAGTACTGTCCCACCATGTAGAGCATGGCGATGGTGCGCGGATGAATCGTTCGCGACCTTCCCGAGCGAACGTCTCTCAGCGCAAGGCTCACTTCGCCGATGGCCTGAACGCGCATACGACCGTTCGCGTCGTATACCTGAATGTCGTAGTGCTCTCCCGTGTTGATGGTGTGAAGTCGCAGGTGGCCTGGCTGCACGTTCCGTTGTTCGCGTGCGATCATCTGTTGCTCAACGGACACGGGTCGTGCTTCGGGCAAGGGCAGCGAGGCTACTTCGCCGTAAATGACGGCACGGTTGATGCGAACCCACGCTTCGGTGAGAGGGTCGGCGGCGGAAGTTGTTTCGGTTCCGTCAACGACCTCGCCTGCTTCGTTTTCAGCGGCGAGCTGCTCCGAAGCGGCGAACGCAAGTTGCCACGCCTGAGCGATGGCGGTTTGCGGGGCCTCGGTGTCGTGAACCCGTACCACCAGCGGCGTCAGCAAATCGGCGTCTCCCAGCGGCGGCGGGGGAGCCTGTGTTTCCGTGGGATGCGTATCCGTTCTTGGGACGAAGAGCGCACAGCCTTGTAAAGCGGCGGTTACCATCGCCAGCGGCACGATACGGTCGAGAACCGACCTCATGTGTCTCCCACCACAGCGCCGCTCAGTCGCGAATGAACGACCCGAGCCAACTCACGGTACTGTTCTGCCGCGCGATTTCTGGGGTCATGCTCGAAGATATCGACGCCGCGTTGTTGCGCTTTGGGCAGGGCGGTTGTGGTACCAATGCGGATGTTCATGACGGCATCTCCGAGGGTTTCACGCAGCTCGGCTTCAATGCTGTCGTTCAGCTTTCCGTTGCGCGAGTCAAACCTGGTGATCAGGACGCCCAACAGGTCCAGTTCCGGATTGAGCCGCGTGGAGACAGTGCCAATGGTATGCACCAGGGACTCGACGCCCTGGGCCGCCAACGGCGCAAGGTCACAGGGAATCAGTACCCAGTCGGCAGCCATGAGTGCATTGAGTGTGAGGTTGCCCACGTGGGGAGGGCAGTCGATCAGGATAACGTCGTACCACGTGCGGGCTTCCCGCAGGGCGTCGCGAAGAACGAGTTCCTTGCCTATGCGTGAACTGAGCAGGTTTTCGGCCTCGGCCAGTCTGGGGTCCGGGGGCAGCAGGTCGAGCCCGGCGAGGGCGGACGGTGCGACCAGATCCATCACATCGACGGTCTCAGTTGCCAGTAAGCTCGTGCTGATGGGTCGCCCGCCCTGCCTTGCAATGCCATGCAGTGCGGTGTGCACATGGTTCTGGGGATCGAGGTCAATCAACAGGACTTTGGTGCCCTCAAACCGCACCAGCGCCGAGGCAAGTTGTACGGCGGTGGTGGTTTTCCCGACGCCACCCTTTTGTGCAGCGACGGTAATCACGCGGGCTTTTTTGGGGCCGAGCGCACGCTGAGGGCCTGAAGCGACCAGTCGTCGGAGTCCTTCTCGGAGGAGATTTCGCATGCGTTGTCACGTGAATGAAGCGTTTGCAGCTGTCTGACACGCGCCGGGATCGGCGTCAACGCGCTGAGGGCTGCGGCCAATACTCCGAGGCCGCGCGACGATTTCAGCGGGGGCAGGTGTGCCACCTTGCCGCGGCGGATCATACGAGTTGGGCGGCATAGTTGTCACCGTTTGGCAAAGCCTTTATACAACGGAGGTCGTGCTTTTGTTCAGGAGTTCTGAATGGCGTTTCGGTGATAATGGTCGCCGTTCGCACGCTGTAGGAGAGACAGATGTCGAATCGAAAGTCATGGAATCCAGGG
>JAGWVZ010000756.1 GCA_018970625.1 Myxococcales bacterium
CTCGTGGCGCTGGATTACCTGCTTTTCGAGGCGCGCTTTCTTTGCGACTCGCGTCGGGCGCATGGAGTCCGCTACCGTCTCGGCGATGTTCTGGCGGTCATTGTAGTGGGCGTGCTGTGCGGAAACGATGACGCAGAGGCCATCGCCCAATGGGCGGGCCATGAACGGGATTGGCTGATGGAGCACGTTCCGGGTCTGGATGGCCGTATACCGTCTCAGGATACGATCCTGCGGATGTTGGCGCTGATTCGCGTGGATGTCTTCTCGGAACTGTTGCGCCGCTGGACACAGAAGTTTTTCGGTCCGAACGCACCGGAAGCCGGACACATCGCCATAGATGGCAAAGCAAAGCGGTCAGCAACGGCGCGCAATGCCTCGGGTTCATCGGTGCATGCGATTGCCGCAGTGATGACCGGCGCGCGTATCGTACTCGCGGAGTGCGCTGTGGATACCAAGGCCAATGAAATCACCGCAGCGCCAGAGCCGTTGCGGGCGCTCGAACTTCGTGGTGCGTTGGTCTCGGGAGATGCCATGTACACGCAAACAGCGCTGGCCGAGCAGATCGTACAGGCGAAGGGAGATTACTTCCTGCAAGTGAAGCGTAACCAGCCGACGCTTCAGCAGGAAATGACCGCCGTCTTCCTCGACGCCTTCGACGCTCAGAAATACCCCGAACCTATCGCCGACCGCCCGTGTGAAGAGGTTCATTTCGACGATGTGGAGAAGGGGCACGGGCGTCTTGAACAGCGCATCACCGTGGTCGCCTCCATGGAAAAGAAGTGGATGGAGTGTGCTGGACGCTGGAAAGCACTCGCTGCATTTGTCCTTGTGTTGCGCTGGCGTGTTGACCTCGCCACATCAAACGTCAGTTTGGAGCCTGCGCTGTTCATCACCAGCCGACGCATGGACGCCAAAACGGCCAATGCCGTTGCACGGGCTCACTGGGGCATCGAGACATATCATCACATCCTCGATGTTAGCTACGGAGAGGACACCTTCAGGTTGGCCAATGAAAACGACGCGCAAAACCTTGGTGTGGTACGGCGACTCGTCCAAAATCTGCTTAGTGCAGTCGAGCACCGCAGGTCTGTCCCCTACAAACGACGCGAGTGCAGTCACGACCCCCAATTTCGGCTACGAGTCATGGATAGGCGGCCGCAGTGACTTTGCGACCGCCCTGAGGTACCCTGGGTCGAGTCTCGCATCGCGTTGACGTAGGGTTGTGAGCCGGGTAGGCGCCCAGCGGGCACGAGGGTCGTGCAGAATGTTTGCATCTGTGAGTGTCGGGAGCGGCTTTCCCGACAGGACCGAACGCCAATGCGTGGATTTGGAGTGTGGCTGGGTCTGGTTTGGGCGAGTGCGCTGGTGGTGGGGTGTCAACGAGGCGCAGAGAATGTAGCGACGTCTGCGCCGGAGAGTACCGCCGGTGTACTGGGTGGTCCCTGCTATGGAAATGCCACTTGTAATGAAGGTCTGGAGTGCGATTCGGGTATGTGTGCGGAACCTGTTACGATCGTGGTGCCATTTGTTGTACCAGACGGCTTCGTGCGCATTGACCCGGGCACGTTCACAATGGGTTCGCCGACCGGTGAGCTCGGACGTGACGAACTTGAGACGCAGCACACGGTGAGGTTGACGCGCCGTTTCCTGATGCAGACGACGGAGGTGACGCAGGGTCAGTGGACGTCGTTGAGCGGCGGCATCAATCCTTCGTGCTTTCAGTCGACGAGCGGCACGGAGTGCAGCACGAGCAACTCGAACGACAGTGGTCCGGTCGAGCAGGTGGACTGGTACAGCGCAGTGGCGTTCGCGAACGCGCTGTCGGTGCGAGAGGGGCTGAGCGCCTGCTACACGCTGACGGGGTGTAGCGACGCGGCGAACGGCTGGAAGGACGGTGCGCACTCCGGGTGCACGGGTGCGACGTTCGCGGGCCTGAGTTGCACGGGTTATCGGCTGCCGACGGAGTCGGAGTGGGAGTACGC
>JAGWVZ010000757.1 GCA_018970625.1 Myxococcales bacterium
TTATCCCGACAGGTTACGCCTGCGGTCATTCAGGACGTCGCGCGACGGTACCTCACCCCCCAGAACCTCACCGCCGGGTTATTGCTGCCGCTCTCGCTGGCCGACTCCATGCCGTCTCACGACGAGCTACAGCAGCTTGTGACCCGCGTGTTTGATGAGGTGCGCGCCGAACATTCCATCGCCGCGTCCGTGCCCGACCAGCATGGTCTGGTGCGTCGCGAGTTTCCAAACGGGCTTGTGCTGGTGGTACAGCAGGATCCATCGGCTCAATCGTTCGCCATTCGGGCCGTCACGCTGGGTGGCACCCTGGCTGAATCCGATACAACGGCCGGGTCGAACGCGCTGCTTGCCGAGCTGTTACTCGGCGGCACAGGAACGCGCAGCGCTGCCGATATCGCGAGAGAACTCGATGGGCTCGCCGCGTCCATGTCGGGCGTCAATGGTCGCAACAGCGTCGGATTGCTCATGACCGGCCTGTCACGCGACTTTGAGGCGTGCATGGAGCTGTTCGCTGATGCGCTGTTCAACAGCAGCATGCCCGAAGATGAACTCGAAAGAGTGCGCGGTGAGCTGTTGAACATGATCTCCGCCCAGCGCGATAACCTCTCGGCGAGTGCCTTTGAACAGTTTCAGGCCACGCTATGGGCCGGACATCCGTACGCACGCCGCTCAACGGACGCTGCAGCTGCCGTCGAAGCCATGGACAGGTCACAGCTGCTTTCCATCTATCGGTCGCTGATCCGCCCCGAGCGCATGGTCGTGTCGGTGGTCAGCAACGTGGATGCCGATCGCGTTTACAACACGCTGATCGCTGCGTTTCCAGATGCTGTGACCGGTCGGGCGGCCACTCTCCCCACGCGGGAGGTGCCGCCGCCCATTATGGAGCCTGTTCGGCTCGAAGACCTGCGCGACCGACAGCAGGCCCATATTGTCGTCGGGTACGCGACGGTCTCGATGTTTGACGAACAGCACCATGCATTTGACCTGCTTGCCGCGATTCTTTCGGGTCAGAGCGGGCGGCTCTTTCTGGAACTCCGTGACCGTCAAAGCCTGGCATACAGCGTGGGCGCCTACGCGACGACCGGATTCGACGTGGGCAGCTTCGCCTTCTACATCGCGACCAGCCCGGCCAAGATCGAGCAGGCGATAGAGGGAATTCGCAATGAAGTCATTAGCTTGCGGGAAAGCGGTGTCTCGGACGACGAGCTGACACGAGCGCGTCGACTGTTGCTCGGCCGTCGCGACACCGGCCTGCAACGTCCTTCGGCGAGGGCCGGCATCTTTGCGTTCGACGAGCTCTACGGCTTTGGGCACGCAGCCCTGTACGGCTATGAAGCCCAGCTGAACGCGGTGTCGGTTGAGGATATCAACGCGGTGATTCAGCAGTTTCTGAGCCCCGATCGAGAGGTCATCTCGATCATTCGCCCTGCGACCGGGCAAGTACCGGCAGAGGAGCCGGCTGAATAGCCTGCGCGGTCGCAGTCATGATTTCGGTGAAACGGGCGACCGCCCTGAAGACGCTCAGGCGGTGAAAGGCCAGCGAGCGTTCTCGGTCATGTAATCTGCCACGACTCGCTTTGCCGCCACGAGATTGGTCGGCACGCGGAAACTGAACTTATCGAGCGCGGCAAACTTGGCGACCAGCTCGTCGCCCTCGGCAAGGAAGGGCAGGATGCGCTCGGCGACACCCTGCAGCGCCTGATAGGATTCGGCAACGAAGATGCGCGCCATAGCCAGATGCACGGGGCTGGCCTTGCCAGCGGTCTGCAGCTGGTACACGCGGGCCAGCGTGCTGTCGATGCCGTACGTGGCGATGGCGATATCTGCCAGCGCGATCAGCAGCTCCTGCTGGTCTTTCAGGTCGGCCATGTGCTTCTGCACGGCGTTATTGGCCGTGAAAACGAGCACGTGCTTCGCCTGCTCCGACAGGAACATCTCCAGGTCCAGACCGGAATCGCTCGGCGCTGGCGCTTTGGCCTTGT
>JAGWVZ010000758.1 GCA_018970625.1 Myxococcales bacterium
GCCCGGCGAAAACCCGGCGCACCGCCGGCGTAAATGCCGTGCCGCCCGTCATAAATACCCGGTCAATTTCGCCCGCCGTCACCCCTGCAGCCGCCAGAGAACGATCGAGCGCCTGTGCAATACGGGCAATATCCGGTTGAATCCATTCCTCAAACCTGTCGCGATACACCACCGAATCAAACAGCAGGTCGCCAATATCCACCGATAAATCCGTGCTGGCCGCCGACGAGAGCCGCTGCTTGGATTGCTCAACCACCTGATACAGATCAAACCCCAGATTCTCGGAAACAATCGACAGAAATGCCCCAAATGCCTTCTTGTTCTCGGCGTGCCGGGCAATTTCTTTCATGATTTCGAATGGCCGGGGCTCTTTCAGAAACGAGAGCTCGTGCCAGTCGCGCAGCTTCACATACAGCCAGTCTGGAATCTCGGCCTTCCCGCCTCCCATAATCCCATAACAACCGCCGCGTCCCAGCCGGGGCGCCACCTCGGCCTCGACAATACGCGAATCGAATTTATCGCCCGCAATTCCCACGCCGTCTCGCGCCAGCACCCGCTCGCCCGCCGACAGATGCTCTGTGCCGGGGCCAACCCGCATCACCGTAAAATCACTGGTGCCACCACCAAAGTCAGCGACCAGCAACAGCTCGTCATGGTCCAGCTGACTGGCATAAAACCACGCGGCAGCCACAGGCTCATATTCAAACTCGACCCGCGAAAAACCCGCCAGCCTGAACGCCTCGCGAAGACGAGCCAGCGCCAGCTCTTCGTCGTCGGCCGAACGCGCACCCACAAACTCCACCGGACGCCCCACCACAATGGCGTCGCCCAGAGGGCCCAGCGACTTCTCAGCGTCAACGCGCAGGCGTCGCAACAGCTCGGCAATCAGCTGAGGCAGTGTGTACACGCAGCCCAGCACCTGCGTGGTCTCGAAGGTGCGGCTGGGCAGCAGCGACTTGAGCGACAGCAACAGGCGACCTGTGGCGCCTTCGTCCAGACACTGCTCGATAGCAGCCGGGCCGGCGTAAATGGCCGGCTCTCGCACCGAGACCCTCTCTTCGACCGAAAAGTACAGCACCGACCGCCACGAGGTCGTGGGCTTGCCCCGGAACATCGCCTGCGCCAGCTGCACCTGACCCTGCCGAACGGCTGCAACGGCGCTGTTGGTGGTTCCGAAGTCGACTCCGATCATGGCATATTCCTTTTAGAAACAGGCACTTACAAATACGCCAGCGCTCGGCGACCCGGGCAGGGGGCCGCGCATGTAGCAGAAAGCGCCGTCGCAAACCATGAGGTTGTGTGCGGTTCGCAGACCGACGTTGATTCCCGTTTGCATCGAGGGGCAGAATCGAGAATACGTGCCTGCCCCGCTAACCGACCTGGAGCCCCTCGCATGTGCGGAATCTTTGCCCTGCTCGATATTCAAGGTTCACCCGACGCCGCCCGTGAGCTTGCGGTGCGCCAGGCGCGCCTGTTGCGCCATCGCGGCCCCGACTGGAGCGGCGTCTATGCCGACAACCGCGTGGTCCTCGCGCACGAACGCCTGGCCATTGTCGACGTCATGCACGGCGCCCAGCCGTTGCGCAGCCGTGACGGCGCGCTGGTACTGGCGGTCAACGGCGAGATTTACAATCACGCCGAGCTGCGCAACGCCCTGCCACAACCCTGGGATTTCCTGACCGACTCGGACTGCGAGGTCATTCTGCCGCTGTATCACCAGCGCGGCACCGGCTTCATGAACGACCTGCGCGGTATGTTCGCGTTCGTGGTGCACGACACCATTTCAGGGCGGTGGATGATCGGCCGTGATCCCATTGGCGTCATTCCGCTTTATGTTGGGCGTCTGGCCGACGGTACCCTGGCGGTCGCGTCCGAAATGAAGGCGCTGGTTTCGTGCTGTACGCAGGTGCGGGAGTTTCCGCCCGGGCATTATCAGACCAACACCGATGAAGCGCCCGTTCGTTACTACGACCCCTCCTGG
>JAGWVZ010000759.1 GCA_018970625.1 Myxococcales bacterium
CGCCGCATTCGCCGTTGTTGTAATCGCATTCATTCAGATCGCCGCACACGACGGGCGCCGCGACCAGATTGTTACACGTCACACCCGCACCACAGCCGCCGTTGTCGACATCGCATTCGTTGATGTCCTGGCAATCCGGCGCCGAGCGGTCATTTTCAATACAGGTGATGTACGCAGCAGGTCCGCAGCCGCCGTTATTGGTCGCACATTCGGCGATGTCTTCGCAGCTGGCTGGACCACCGTTGACGTTCACACAGCGCGCTGCCGTGGGATCGCCGCATCCACCGTTGTTCGTCAGACACTCATTGATGTCGTTACACGCCGGCGCGCGGCCGGTGCGATTCAGGCAGCTGACGAAGGCGGGGTCGCCGCATCCACCGTTATCTGTCAGGCACTCATCGACATCGCTACAGGTAATGCCATCGCCCTCAAACCGGGGCAGACACTCACAGGCGAAGCTCCCGTCGTCCTGAGGTGCACACAGGGCGTTGGTGGCACAGGGCTGGTCACACAGCTCGGTGGGGCAGGCCGGACCAATATTGGTCTCCGCATCGCAGAAATCGTCGGGCACACACGTGCCACCAAAGCAGACCAGACCGTCAGTCGGGCAGTCGGTGACGCAGTCGGTGGTGCAGATTTGCACGTCACCAAAACGGTCGCACATGAACGACTCACACTGCAGATTCGACGTGCAGGGCTCACCTACGGGCAGTGGCTCTGGCCGGACATCGGAGGCGTCAGTCGTATCTGTGACATCCTCCGTATCGGCATCGCTCGTGTCGCCAGCATCAACAGCATCAGCCACGTCACCCGGGTCTACGTCTGCGTCGTCAGTGTCCACCTCGACGTCGGTCGTATCGTCGCCGACGTCTTCGACATCCGGTACGACATCGGTCGCGTCCTGTTCAGCGTCACTGCCGTCCTCGATATCCGAGGGATCGGTGCTGTCAGGCGCATCTGTGGCACCGTCGGCAGAGGTTCCATCGGCGACATCATCGACAGTGGCATCTACGCGATCGTTGTTGTTATCAACCGTGCAGGAGACGAGTGCCAGGGCGACTACGCATGCCGTCAGCGGAGTTCGAGCCCGCAGCGCGGTGCTGAAAAAGAGCAGGGTGCTCATGCTTGCTCCATGCGCGCAGGGCGGTCGGTTTGAACAGAGGGATAGCCAGATACAGGAAGGCCAAGCGCCCAGGGCGCAGCCGGCAATCCTTCGGCATCGAACAAAGCGCGGGTTTCCAGCAGGGTTCCATCGGCTGACCACGACGAAATCGTGGCCGTCTGACGATCCGCAGCATGAAGCAGACCGCCCTGCACAACCAGCGAGTGAAACAGGCGGCCTTCCGTGTGAGGCACAACCCCCATCACTCGACCCTGCGCATCCAGGCGCACGATCCCACCGTTTTCCCGGTCGGCCGCATAGACGGTGCCGCCGGTGCCGATCGCCAGTGTTCCCGGATAACGAAGCACCGAGTCGCTTGTGGCTTCGATTCGCTGCACCACATCGCCGCTCGCGTTGTACGCCACAATCTCGCGCGTCAGAGGCGCCGATACAAAGAGCCACTCACGCTGTTCGTCCCACGCCAGGCCAGCGGCTGCGCCCCGATGAACGACGGCGAGCTCATTTCCCGCTGCATCAAACGTGCGCACCTGCCGCGAAGACCTGTCCGAGATCCAGAGCCTGCCGCCTGCGGTCGACACTGCAACAGCGCCTACGAACGGATGCCCGCTCTCGGGAAGTCGCCAGCCCTCGTTTCCGTCCGACAGGCGAAGATGAATGCGGCCGTCAGCTGCATCGTGCATCACCCGGGCGTCGCCCAGAATGGCTACCGCAACCGGTCCGCCGGCTGTCATGGACGTTGAATCGACAGCCGATTGCGACGCGGGTCGGCCCGAGAGACCGTCGCGCCATGACCACACCGATCCCGTAGTCACAACACCGGTCGCTGCGATAAGGCCCAGAACTGTTCTTCGACGC
>JAGWVZ010000760.1 GCA_018970625.1 Myxococcales bacterium
GCGAAGTTCTTCATGATGTGCCAAAGCACCGGCTTGCCGCCGACCTCAATCATCGGTTTTGGGCGGTATTCAGTCTCTTCGCGCAGGCGCGTACCCAATCCGCCTGCCAACAACATGACTTTCATCTTGAACCTCGCATCGTTACTTCCCGCCAAGGTTAATCGCCCAAGCTGACAAGGCTTTCTATACTCCGACTGTGAGTTCATCTCCGAGGTTTAATCCCGAGACTCTTCCGTGGCTCGATCGGATTTACGCCGAAATCGACGCGTACATCGACCAGCAAACGACGCTCCCCTCCTCATACGACCTTCGCGAGGCATTGATTCACTGGATGCGGTTCGGCTACGTGCGGCTCAGCCAGGTCATTTCTCATGCCGACATCGATCGCTACGTCGACCACGTCTCGACAGCGATGGCACACCCCGAACGGTTCAGGTTCGCCGTCAATGTTCAAGGTCACGGCTACAAACCGATTTGTGAACACGAGAGGTCCGCCCTCTCGGATCCTCACCTTCGTTTGTGCGACTTTCACAACACGTCAGCAGTCGGAAAGTCGCTCTCCCTCAGTCGACCAATTGTTGAATTCTTGGGTCACGTATTTCGGTCACGTGTCGTCGCCATGCAAACACTCACCTTCATCCATGGCACTGAACAACCACTTCACCAAGACCATGCCTACGTTGTTTCCGAAATACCAAGTCATCTTGCGGCCAGTTGGATTGCGCTCGAAGACGTTCGGCCCGAAGCTGGGCCGTTGATTTTTTATCCGGCATCCCACCAGGTGAAGCAGTTCAACTGGGGGAATGGGATGTTCTTGAATGACGAATCAACGCGTGATGAACTTGATTTCGCGGCGTATCTGCAGGATGAAGTCGATCGCGTCGATCTGGAACCGAAGTACGAGCTCGCGAAAAAAGGTGACGTGTTTCTCTGGCACGCCACGCTGGTTCACGGTGGTTCAGCAGTGAAGACACCTGGCACCACGAGACGCTCCCTCGTCACCCATTATTCGACGCTCGATGCCTACACCCGTGATCGCCGGTCGCCGGACGTCGCACCTGAGTGTTTCGAGATCAACGGTGGGTATGTCTTCGCCAATCCACTTCTTCCCGAGGAAGAGAACGCACTCTTGTAGAGTTCCTTTGCATCATGCGCAAAGGCATCATTCTCCTCGCCACGATGAGCGAGTTCGGCACAATCGATGCCGTCATGCAAGAAATCGCCGAGAGTTGTCATTCGATGGCTCGTTTCGGCTGGGATCTTCGAGTTCTGGTGGTCGACGACGGAGACGATCTCAGCTTTCATCAGATGTGTCGGGATCTGGGAACTCGGTACGACGTCGCGACAGACGTGGTTCGTGGACCCGGCGCCGGCCTTGGCTCGGCAATCCTTGATGGTTTCAGACGTTGTCTCGAAGTCGAGGAGCTGGAGATCATCATCAATCTCGACGCCGACGGACAACACGATGCGCGACAAATCGGCGACCTATTGAGGGCTCATACGACAACGCGGGCTGACGTCACGATTGGCTCGCGTTGGACGCGTGGTGGGCGTTGTTACGGCCTCACATTTTCGCGCAAAGTGCTTTCGCGGGTCAGTGCTGAATTTCTGCACCTCGCAGGAGTACCGAGACACGTCAAAGACCCCACGACAAGCTTCCGTGTCTACAGTCGAACCGCTGCCAATTCGATGACCCGCGATCTTGTCGGATTCACTGGCTTTTCCTTTTTTGGCGCGACGATTGCGGTTGCGTCTGCACGCGGGCTCAAAGTTGTCGAAACGCCCATTCATTTCCGTCCCAGACTCTCGGGCAGCTCGAATTTGCGCTTCAAACAAATCAAGGGGGCGGTCCGCGATCTGCCCTCCATTCGTTCCGCGAAGAAGCAGGTCATTCGCCGTGAATCGGGGTTCATCAACGCCGCACATGGAACAGCTGGCCCGGACCAGTACAACGCTCGACGTGAATTGGAAT
>JAGWVZ010000761.1 GCA_018970625.1 Myxococcales bacterium
ACGGCTCATTTTCAAACGGAAGCAGTCATGGCGGCAACGGATACCGACAAGGACATCGCGCGCTTTACCGAGTTGACCCGCGCCCTGCGCGACGAGATTCGCAAGGTCTTCGTGGGGCAGGATGAGGTCGTCGACGGCGTTCTCACCTGCGTCATCGCCGGGGGCCACGTGCTGCTGGAAGGTGTTCCCGGTCTGGGCAAGACGCTGCTGATTCGGACGCTGGCGCAAGCGCTGGACCTTCAGTTCTCACGCGTTCAGTTCACGCCCGACCTTCAGCCCAAGGACATCATCGGCGCCATTCAGCTGATTCGCGACGACAACGGCAGCGAGCGGCGCGTGTTTGAGCCGGGCCCTCTGTTCTCAAATATTGTGCTCGCCGACGAAGTGAACCGGGCGACACCGCGCACGCAGTCGGCGCTGCTCGAAGCCATGGCCGAGTATAACGTCACCGTCGGGCGAGAGACGCACCGTCTGCCTTCGCCCTACTTCGTGCTGGCCACCCAGAACCCGCTCGAGCAGGACGGCACCTATCCGCTGCCCGAAGCACAGCTCGACCGCTTCATGTACAAGCTGATTGTCGGATACCCGACGCTCGAGCAGCTCGACGAGATCATGAATCGCACGCTGAGCCCATCGAAGGTGGAAGTGAAGCGGGTGATGGGGCGTGACGAGGTGCTGGAGCTGCGCGACGTGTCTCAGCGGGTGGGCATTGCCCCAAGCCTGCAGAAGTTTGCGTTGCGGGTGTTGCAGGCGACCCACCCGCTGGAGAAGTCCGCGCCTGACCTGGTGAAAAAGTTCGTTCGTGAAGGTGCATCGCCGCGCGCAGGGCAGGCCATTCTGTCGAGCGCGCGGGTGCGCGCCCTGATGCGAGGCGAGCCCATGGTGACCGAGCAGGACATTGTCGCGAGCGCGGTACCGGCGCTTCGACACCGGCTGATTCTGAACTTCGAGGGCGAAGCCGAGGGCGTTAACCGCGACGAGCTCATTCGCCACCTGATTGAAAAGACACCCCGGACCTGACGATGGCAGCGCTTTTCGACGAGGCTTTCCTCAAGAAAATCGAACTGCTTTACCTCGTGTCGAAGAAGGTA
This sequence comes from Myxococcales bacterium, assembly GCA_018970625.1. The sequence goes on from JAGWVZ010000761.1 coordinate 1,092, forward strand.
TTTGCGGGTTCCAATCAGGCCTTTCGCCGCAGCAAAAAGCTGGGAGCGGGCCTCGATGTCGCCGATTTTCGTCCGTATGTACCGGGCGACGACCTGCGCCACATCGACTGGAACTACTACGCGGGCACGCGCGAGCTGCTGATTCGTCTTTTCGAAGAAGAAGAAGACCTGCACATCTACTTTCTGGTCGATGTCAGCAAGTCGATGCGGGTGGGCAACGGCGCGAAGTTTGACTACGCGCGCCGGCTCTCGGCCGCGCTGGGATACATTGGGCTGGCCAATCTGGACCGCGTCTCGATTGTTCCGTTCGCCGACAAACCGCTCGGCGCTTTGCCGCCTTCGCGCGGACGCAGCCAGATCTGGAAGCTGTTCCGTTTTCTGGAGCAGGAAACAGCGCCGGGCCCAACCGATTTTGACGCTGCCCTGCGCGCCTTTGTGGGACAGACGCGCCGCCGTGGTCTGGCCGTCATCATCAGTGATTTCTACGATCCGGCGGGTTACGTGGAAGGCCTGAACTATCTTCGTTACCATCGCTTTGACCCGCTGGTGGTGCAGGTGTTCGACGAAGATGAGCTCTCCCCTCGCCTGCACGGCGACGTGGAGCTGGTCGATTGTGAGACCGACGCGCGCGTGCTGGTGACCGTCACACCGTCACTGCTGGCGCAGTACCGGCAGGCGCACACCGACCTGATGAACCGTGTGGAAGACTTCTGCCGGCAGAAGAACGTCCTCTATTTTCGTACCCCGGTGCAACGGCCGTTCGATGAGCTGGTGTTGCAGGTGTTCAGAATGGGAGGATTCTTACGTTGAACTGGGTACTTACCGGCATACCGCTTCAGCTGCTGACCACGCTCGCGCTGGGTCTGGGTGGCGCCACAAC
>JAGWVZ010000762.1 GCA_018970625.1 Myxococcales bacterium
TGCCGCGAATGTGGCCTCAGCCTGTGGGCTGACAAGTAGAAGGTGATGCCTCCCATCGGGGAGAACTTCATCAATCAGACACAAATCGCCTGCGCGACGCAGTGCAAGACAGCGGCGAAGTCCATCGGAATTTGCCTCAATCGTCGCTTGACGGGTCACCTTGGTCAGGAATTCCGCAATGAAATTCATTGACCCTCGCAAGATAACGTCGCCGCTATCAGCAATCGAGGCCTCTCCTCGACTCATCAGGAATCTAAGAGCGGTCGCCATGGATCCGGCGAGCGCATCCCGACTCAACTGAGATGCCACCGGGCTTCCGAAGACCGAGTCCTCTCGATAGAAACTGCTGACGTAAAGCAGTTCCTCGTCGATTCGCCAACCCAGATCAATGACGCTGGACTCGCAGACGGTCGCCAGATTCTCAAGAATATCCACCATCGCCAGACTAGACAAATCTCGAGTGATGTCCTCAAATGTCACCGTTTGCATTGGAGACTCCAGATAGGTAAGAGGCAGGTGCTGTGCGAGCTGGCATCAGTTAGCCCGCGCGCCTCGTATGCCATTCGATCGAGAATAGTGGTGTCCCGCGGATACTTCATCAAAGTCCCAGTCCCGACTTGACGCTGTTAAACCACGCTGATGTGGCGTTACAAGCATTGGAGACTTGGGTGACTGCTTCGGAGACGAGCTCGCCGCTCGCCTTCGCGAGGTTCTCGGGTGAGTAAGTTGCCGGGTTGGTGAGAGCGTTCCACTGGTCGACATATTTGTCTGGGTGCAGCGACACATCGTAAACGAATAGGTACGCCGAACCGACGGCCTGAAACCTCTTGTCAGGCACTGCGCTAAACGCCTCTCCTGCGGCTCCGAACACTTCGAGCCAGCCATTCCTGTCTGTCCACCAATTCGGACCAGAATCAATGAATCTGTTGATTCCATTCAACAAGTGCACGCCCGCGTCCCAGACATGCACTCCCTGCGAAACTGGATCAGGTGTGTGGAACCCTAGGGCTTTGCCAAATTTGAGGATTCGTTTGGCCTCGTCAACAGCGGACCTTATTTGCGCCCACTCAGGCATACCCCTGAGCACGGCCACCCAGTCAGGGACTGCTGGGGTCCGATGGCTCAGCGAGTCGATTACTGCTCCGACGCTGGCAAGAGTCGCAGCCAATTCGGCACCACTTGCCTGGTCCTGTTCATCTGCATTTCGTCGCAGGTCCCCCGCTGCGCGCTCCAACTCGCCAGCGGCTTGGTTGAGGTAAAGACGTCCGCGGCTGCTCCACTCGTCGCGGAATCCGTCCGCGAACGGCCCATGCCACGGCGTCGTGAACAGCAGCCCGTGAATCGACCTGGCGGCGGCGTGCAGAGATGCGGCCATGTCGTCGAGTTCGGCAGCGGAGCGCCGAAGCTCCCTGGGGTCAGACCCGATTGCGTTCATGATTGACCAATCTGTGGACTCAGTCGCGATCGGAACTGGAGGCAAGCTCCTGGGCTCGAGCGCGCTCGCTGGCCTGCTGGGCCGCCTGTCGCAGTTGCTCAGCAAGCCCCATCAGCTGGGGCATATGCGTGTCGTGCCATGACGCTACGAATCTGTCGCGATCCTCACCGCGCCACGCGAGATTGTCGACGATGGCACGCGCTCGCGTCATCGTGTCGGTGACTTGGTGGCTACCCTGCTGCAGCACCGAGGCCAGATGACGGATGCCTGCGACATCCATTCCTCTTAGGTCGCTCACCGCATTCCTCCCTCTAACCCCGGTGCTCCTCAGCAGCGGATGGACTTCAGCTCGACGAGGCGCTGGTCTGCTGGCTGATGTTGAAGTTCAGCTTCGTGGCCATGCCGTCGATGAACTGGTTGATGCCATTGAGCAGAGCCTGCGACTGCTGCTGCCACTCGTTGATGTACATCGCTTGGTCCGGACCGGTCCAGTTGATGCCGTGTACCGTCGAACTCAGACGGCTGATGA
>JAGWVZ010000763.1 GCA_018970625.1 Myxococcales bacterium
CTGTGCAAGCTCGTCGGGAGAGGTCGCGGCCACATCGTAATGTATCTCGAAGTGAGCGGTTTCCACGTGGCCACCGAGCGCATCACTCACCCAGCTCCGCGACCGCTCCAGCCCAAGATCGCCCCGATAGAACCACATCGACGTCAGGCAAAGAGTGGCAACCCAGAAGCCGCGCGCCCACGCCAGAGAACGCCCCGTGCTCAGTACAACCAGCGCAACCAACGCCACAGACCACAGCGTACTCCACACCCGAAACAGAACGTGGACTGGCATGCCGTGCAGCGCCTCATCGTAAATGGACCCGGCAAACCAACCCATCCACGGGTTGTAGAAGGTGATGGCTGGTTGCAGGGCAATCCACGCGAGGGAGGCCATTAGCGAGAGTATCACCGCTGTGAAATAGGCCAACCGTGCGCGTCTGGCTGCAAAGTGGTGCACAACCAGACAAACAGCGCTGGCCCAGGGGATCGTACCGAATCCCAGCACGACGAGGTATAGGGCACCGCCCTGCACATCACAGTTGGTTACCCGCACCATGTTCAACACGCCTGGCACGGTCGCCGCGCTCATGAGCAGGGCGAGCTCGCGTTGGCCGTCCCACCAGCGTGATGCGGCCAGTTCAGGGCCATTCAGAGTGGCAAGCCTGCTCCATTTACACAGCAGGCGGGGGCCACCAACAAAGGTAACCAGAAGAGCCTGAAGCGTCGCGAATTCGTAGCCCAGGACCGAAACCAGCGGCAAGAACTGCGCCGTGATGCTGGCGACAAGCCACAAGGCGCCGGTCCATCCAAACCAGCGCATAACCGTGTTCAGCTTCACCGTGTGACCGGCTTCGCCAGAGGTGCGAGTTGGCATGGCAGCCGGGTGAACAGGTGGCTTACAGCGGTACGTTTTGCAAAGTGACGCGGTCGCCGGCGCGAAGTCCCATGTTCACCGTTTCGCCCGCGTTCAGTTCAATCACAAACCGCGCCGGACCTGCCGATGGGCGTGGCACTTCGGTCAAAGGCTCGGCGCCTGTGATGAAGCTATCGACGACGCCGTCAGCGCGCACGAACACCATATCGAGGTGAATCAGTGTGTTGCGCATCCAGAAGCTACGCGGCCGTTCGTCGGGGAAAACAAAGATCATGCCGGCATCGGCGACCATGGTGTGCCTGTGCATGAGCCCCCGCTGTTGCTCCGGCGACGTCATGGCAAGCTCAACGACGTAGGCAAATGTTCCCTCGCTGGTTGTGAAAGACACGCGCGGAGAAGCGTCGTCACGATACCCGGTCATGGCAGGGGGGAAGGCGCATCGTGCATCGATGCAGCGAAGAGGCGAGTCGCAGTCGTTGTCCTGACCGCACGAGGCGCCTTCATTGGACACGGCGTGGTTCAAGCGGAGCAACACCGGGTCGCTGGCATACAGTCTTGGAATCGGCGCCGGAGGCACCTCTGCAGCCACTGCTCCATCGCCCGGGGCAGCCTCGACCGCCGGCACTGAGCTGGCCTCGGCGGCCGGCGTGGGCGTTGCACCACTACCGGTCTCGACGACAGCAGCCGAGGGTCCAGAAGCCTCAGCGGCCTGAACCAACGCCGACCCCGCGGTGGATGCCTCAACGGGCAGATCACCCGCGGAGACGGCAGCTACCGTAGAGGAGCTACCTGACTGGCAACCCGACACGGCCACAAGGCAGAGCCCCACAATCAACAGGAGTTTGTCTTTCATGGCATGGTGCTGATGAGGTCGTTAATTGCCTGTACGGTAACCGGATCAAGGCTTCGTGCTGCTGCGGCCTGCAGGTCGGGTATCACCACCGGGCTTTGCAGGCGTGTGAGTCCCTCGAGCGCGGCGAGCCGAATCTCGCGTGCCGGGTCATCGAGCAGGCTCACGAGCACCGACGCAGCGGACGCATTGCCGGTTCGACCGAGCGCATCGATCGCAGCGAAACGCATTTCGGGCATGGGGTCGTTGACGACATTGC
>JAGWVZ010000764.1 GCA_018970625.1 Myxococcales bacterium
TACCCGCCACCCCCGACGACCCCATGTCCTCCCACTCTCTCGGACAGGCTATTGCGCCACTTCTGCAGCTCGTCGAACCCGCTCTGCAAAAGGCAGCCGACGCTTTTCAGGGGCCCGATGCCCTCGTCGAAGCCATGCGCCATGCCCTTCAGGGTGGCGGCAAACGCATTCGACCCTGCATGGTGCTCGCCTCCACCATCGCTGCGGGCGGCGATGCCAGACGCGCGCTACCCGAAGCGGTCGCGCTGGAGCTGGTTCACACGTACAGCCTCGTCCATGACGATCTGCCCGCCATGGACAACGACCTGGTCCGTCGAGGGCTGCCTACTGTCCACGCCAAGTATGGGCATGCCATGGGGATCCTCGCCGGTGATGCCCTGCTGACCATCGCGTTTGAGATACTCGCCGAAGGCATTTTGCAGGGCGGTGCTACCGACCCAGGGCGCGTTCGTTCCATTCAGGCGCTCGCAGTCGCCGCCGGCGCAAACGGAATGGTCGGCGGTCAGGTGCTCGACATCGCCATGCGCGAGCCCACCCGCGAAGCACTCCGTCACATGCACGAAGGCAAAACCGGTGCTCTCTTTGTGGCCGCCACCCGCATGGGTGCCATCGCTGCGGGCGCCTCGTCAGACATCGAAGAGCGACTCGTTCAGTTTGGCGACGCCATCGGACGGGCTTTTCAGGTCGGCGATGACATCGAAGACCTGCTGGAGCTCGGCAAGTCAGGCGGCGAACACGAGGATCAGGTCAACTGGGCAGCCCGCTTTGGGGTGCCGGAGGCGGTCGCGATCGTCATCGCCGAAACGGAGCGCGCCTGTCGCGCCATTGCACCCCTGCCGGGTGATACCACCGCCCTGCGCATCATGTCCGAATGGACTGCCCGGCGCGCTCGCGATGCCGCTGCGGCTCTCAGCGACAGCACGACCGCATGAGCCCGGGTGACGAGCAGCGCCCTCGGCTCGACCGTTGGCTTGTCGACAACGGACACTTTGGCAGCCGCGAGAAGGCGCAGCAGGCGATCGACGCTGGACGAGTGAGCATCAACGGACGAACCATTCAGCGTGCGTCCATGGCCGTGCCTGAAGAGGCCTCGGTGACCATCGCGCCTGCCGAGCGCGAATATGTCTCGCGCGGCGGCATGAAGCTGCAACAGGCCATTCGCGAATTCAACATTCAGGTCAGTGGGTTACGAGCACTGGACATAGGCGCCAGCACCGGCGGATTCACCGATTGTCTGCTGCAGCATGGCGTCCAATCCGTTGTGGCGGTCGATGTCGGTACCGGGCAGCTCGCGTCATCGCTGCGCTCCGACTCTCGCGTTGTCTCGCTCGAACAAACCGACATCCGACAGCTTGATCCGGCGCAGGTGCAGGCGCCTTTCGACCTGATCGTGGTCGACTGCTCGTTTATTTCCCTGGCCATGGTGCTGCCCGCTGCCCTGACGTTCGCCGCACCGGGCACACAGATCGTGGCGCTCGTAAAGCCGCAATTCGAGGCCGGCAGACAGGGCGTCAACCGATCGGGTGTGGTGCGCGATCCCAGAGTTCGTCAGCGTACCATTGACGAAGCGCGCTGGCAGTTTACATCGCGTGGCCTCGTCGTCCTGAACGGCACCGACTGTCAGACCCACGGACCTGCCGGCAACGTCGAGTACCTCCTGCACGCGGCCGTGCCGCGTTCACTTCAAGGTTGACGTCGTCCCTGCGATACGCAGTCTGTCGCCTGTCGACGTTTTGCACGGCCACTACTGACCCCATTCAGGTACACCTCTCATGCGCATGATCCTCATCGGGCCCCCGGGCGCCGGCAAGGGCACTCAGGCTGCTCGCCTCATTGACTCGTTTCAGATTCCACACATCTCGTCGGGCGACATGTTGCGTGCCGCGGTCAAGCAGGGCACCGAGCTGGGTCAAAAGGCCGACGCGTATGGATCGCGCTCTGGACTGTTTA
>JAGWVZ010000055.1 GCA_018970625.1 Myxococcales bacterium
CGTTCTGCAGGGCGCTGCTCACATCTACCGCCGCCCTGCCCACAACCTGTCCACAACCCGTCCACACCCTTTGTGAACAGCCTGCCCACAGCCTGCCCACACCCCCTCTTCCGTCGGCTATCGCCGCACCCGCTGGCTCATCACGCTTGACGGCGCACATCCGAAGCACCACGACGCCGACGCATCACGCAACATCATCGAGGGCATGTATGAAATCTGTTGTTGGCCTCCTGCACGGGAGGGAGGGAAACCCCGAAGGTTCAAAAGGCAGGTGGCTCTCGGAGCGCTACACCCTGCTCGCGCCATGGTACCAGACCGAGGTGCTGGCCGACTCGGTGGCGCAAACCCGAGCCTGGTTCGAGCCCTGGCTCAACGGGCCCGTACAGGACCGCCCACAGGTCATGATCGGCTCCAGCTATGGCGGCGCCGTGCTGCATGAGTTTGTGCGTCTGGGCATCTGGACAGGACCCACCGTCTATCTGGCGCCCGCGTTCATGCTGCAACGCGAGCTCGGGCACTCCGTGAACGACTACGTCGCCAGCTCCACCCATCCAACCGTCATTATCCACGGCACTCCCGACGACATCGTCCCCGTGGAACACTCCCTCGCGTTTCTTCGCACGCACCCGCAAACGCTCCTGATCGCCGGTCCCTGGTCACACCGACTCGGCGAGATCCTCGTCGATGGCACCCTTCCGTACGCGATCGCGCAGGCGCTGGCGCCTGTGTCCGAAGTGAAACAGGCTGAAAACGCCTGAGCAGGCATTTACGCAGGGCCAAACCGACCACGGGGCTCGTTACTCATTCCGACAAACCCCACCCCTACTGAGCCAGCAGGAGCACACATGTCCAATATGCCCCTACATGGCGGCACACATTTCCTGACTCAGGCCGACCATGCGTTCCAGAATGTTCAACAGTGGCTCACGTCCACGCGCTCTGGCTGGGCCCATCGCGTCCCACTCTCTTCGTGCTTTCCAGGCCTAACCGACAGCTGGGTTCAGAGCGACTTCGGGTTCCGTGGCAGGGTTCCGTGGAACGTCGTCGCACCGTGGCTTGTCACCCCCGCGATCGCCGACCTGACTGCCGCACAGGTCGCGACAGCACTGGAAGCCGAACTACGAAAGTTTCCGCTGCTCCGGCATAGCCTCATGCACATTCATCTTGTCCTGATCTGCGACGGAAGAGTCAGCCCAACACCACCTCCCGGCGTCTTCGACTTCCAGATAGTCAACAAGACAAAATTCATCGGCGTCTGCAGCGCCTTCGATGTGGCCACCGGGCAGTTCGCATTCGTGGGCGAACATCAGAAGAAGAGCGCCGATGAGCTGCTCCCCATTCTGCGTATGGGCCACGGACAAGCCCTGAATTTGTCGCAGTTCGGGCCCCTCGTGAACGCGACACCCACCCGACCGGTGGCCGCGAAGTGGTTGATGGGCCTGATGATGGCCATTATGGTCGCGCAGTTTGCGTTCAGGGTCGACACCTCGACCGGGCTCAACCTCTCGGTTGAAGATCTCATCAGCATGGGCGGCAACCTGCCCCCAAAAACACGCGGCGGCGAGCCCTGGCGACTGGCAACGGCAGCCCTGCTGCACAGCGGCGTCATGCACCTGGCGCTCAACCTCTTCTGCATCTGGGTAGCCGGCCGCTCACTCGAACGCCTGCTGGGGCGGCTCTGGTTTCTGGCTGCCTTCGCCTTCACCGCGCTGGCAGGCTCGGCGGCTTCGATGGCTTTCGGCTCCGACAACGTCGTCTCGATCGGCGCGTCAGGTGGTGCGCTGGGCCTGATGGGCCTGGGCGCCGTGGTCGCGCTGCGTCTGCGATCCTGGAACGGACGAAATCTGCTTCTGCTGCAGTCCCTGCAGATTCTGATCCCCTCGCTGTTCCTGATGCGCGCTCCCGACGGTTCGGCGGTCGATGTCGCCGCCCACGTCGGCGGTGCGCTCAGTGGCGTCGCGCTGGGACTCTTGCTGCGCCTGAAACCCGTCTGGCCTCACGACGCCACGATGCCGCGCGCCAAAGGGCTGGCGCTCGCCTTCGCAGCAATCTTTGGCGCACTGGCCATCTGGGGCGCTCTGAGCGTCGTGTTGGCGTGGCCCGAAGAGACTGTCCGCATTCAGACCGCTCTGCAAAATCGAGAGCGCACGCAGCTCTGGACCAGCCGACTCATGCCCGACAACCGCGGCCCCGCCGTCGGAGAGACCTGGGACGATGTAGCCGACGAGTACCCCCAGGACCCCCGTGTCCTGGTCGCCCTGTCGGAACGTTTTTATCTGCAGGGCGACGCACAGGCAGCCATCGAGATGCTGGAGCCGGCGTGGACCGACATCGACGTGGTGCGACCTCTCTTTAGCGCGCCCACCATGGGCGATGCGATCGCCCTCAACATGGCGCTCTATTACGATCTGGCCGGGCGAACGGCTGACTCTCAGGCCGCTGCCTCCATCGCCTGCGCATCGACCGATCCGCAGATCATCGCGATTACCGGGCAGAACGCGATGTGTGCACCAACGCCATAGCCTGTGGTATGACCAATTCCATTGGTCGCTCACCCCAGGATTCGCCACATGTCCGGTCCAACCACCCTCTCGCCTGGCAGTCACTGGGTCGACCTTGAAGCGCCCCTCGAGGTCGCTCCACCGACCGAGCCCTGGCTTCGCGCCGCCGCCGCCGTCGCCGAAACCATGTTTGCAACGCACGAAGGGCCGGCGCCCGCAAACCGGGTGCACTGGATGTGCGAACACCTCGCTGATTTTCAGCGCCGCGTCGGCGGCATCGGCATGTTCACCTTTCGTGCCGCCCTGTTCGCATTCTCGTGGCTCGCGCCGCTGGTCGTGTTCTCACTCCCGCCCTTTCGGCGACTCGGCCACAAACAGCGCATGAACGCGTTGCACCGCTTCGAGCGTTCGCCCATTGGCGTGTCGGTCATGGCCGTCAAAGCCCTGCTCTGCATGGTCTACTTTGAGCACCCCGAGTCGGCTGCCCACCTGGGCTTTACCGGCGGCTCGCTGCTGCCACTCCCCGACCGGAGCCAGCCATGAGCGGCACCATCGAACAGGGTCGAAACTTCAATGGCCCCTTCACCGACGAGTGCGACGTCGTGGTCGTCGGCTCGGGAGCCAGCGGCGCCGCCACCGCCGCCGTACTGGCCGAGTCCGGTCTGCGGGTCATCATCGTCGAGGAAGGCCCCCACATCGACTGGCGTGACCACGCCCGCATGCGACCCTCTCAGAGCATGCGCGCCGTCTGGCGAGAAGGCGCATTCTCGGCTTCCGTCGGCATCGGCGACAACCCCGTCGTCAACGTCACCATGGGACGCGCCGTCGGCGGCTCGTCCACCATCACCGGCGGTGTCTGCTTTCGCACCCCCGAATATGTACTCAACACCTGGGAGAAAGAACGCCGGCTACCCTCGCTCACACCCGCCAACATGGAGCGGTTCTTCGAACAGGCCGAGTCCGACAGCAACGTACAGACCGTGCCTGTACACCTTCGCTCCCGCTCGACTACGCTCTGGGACAAGGGCGGAAGCACTTTCGGCGCAGAACTTAAGCCTACGCGCCGAAACATCACCGAATGCCATGGCTGTGCCCAGTGCAACTTCGGCTGTCCCGAGGGTCGCAAGTGGTCGGTCGACCGCACCTATCTGCCCCGCGCGCTCCGCGCCGGCGCCCGCATCATCAGCGACTGCCGCGTCGACCATGTCACCACCTCCGGCGGCGCGGCAACCGGCGTCACCGGCGTACTCCTGAACCGCGACCTCAAACCCGGCGACGCCTTCACCATTCGCGCCAAACGCGTGGTGCTCGCAGCCGGCGCCGCGCACACACCGCTCCTGCTCATGCGCTCCGGCATCGGCAAACGCTCGGGACAGGTCGGCAAAAACATGACCCTCCACCCCTCCATCCGCATGACCGCCCGCTTTCGCGACCCCGTCATCGGCTGGCAGGGCGCCATGCAGAGCGCTTACACCGACGCCTTCGAGCACGACGGCGTCACCCTTATCAGCGTCTTCATCCCGCCCGCTGCCATCATGGTCGGCGTACCCGGATTCGGCCCCGAGCTCATGGACCGCGCAGCGAAGTTCCCGCACCTCGCCATGTTCGGCGGCCTCATTCACGACGACGCCGGCGGTCGCATCTGGAAAATCCCCGGCCGCGAACCCCTCATGACCTACCATGTCGCCCGCGACACCCGGCCCCGCTTCGCCACCGCCCTGCGAAAACTCGCCGAAGGCTACATCGCCGCCGGTGCCGAAGAGCTCTACCTCCCCATCCTGGGCCATCCGCCCGTCACGCCCGGGCAGTTCCGACGACTCGACGTCGAAAAACTACCGCTGCGAAAGTGGGAAGTCTCGTCGCAACACCCCATGGGCACCTGCCGAATGGGCGCCGACGCCGCCCACTCCGTCGTCAATGAATGGGGACAGACCTGGGACGTGCAAAACCTCACCATCGTCGACGGCTCGACCGTCCCCACCAGCCTCGGCGTCAACCCTCAGCTCACCATCATGGCGCTCTCGCTCCGCTTCGCCGAACACCTGCGCGAGCAGTTCGCGCGACCTGTCGCCTCGGCTGCCTGAAACCCTCGCCCGAACGGTCCTCATGAGCTCACCGCTGACCGTCCCTACCGCTACACTCAACGACATTCGTAACAACCTCGTCGCGTGGTTCCGCGCCGGACACCGCCCCATGCGCTGGCGCGACACCCGCGACCCCTACGCCATCTGGGTCAGCGAGATCATGCTGCAGCAGACGCGCGTCGACACCGTCATGCCCTACTACCTCCGCTGGATGCAGCGGTTCCCCACCCTTCAGTCGCTCGCCACCGCCGATCTGCAGGACGTCCTGCAGCTGTGGCAGGGCCTTGGCTACTACTCGCGCGCCCGAAACCTGCACGCCGGTGCCCGAGCGGTGGTCGAACGTTTTCAGGGCGTCATGCCTTCCGACACCGACGCCCTTCTCAGCCTCCCTGGCGTCGGACGATACACCGCCGGTGCCATCGCTTCGTCCGCGTGGAATCTCCCCGTGCCGCTGCTCGACGGCAACGTCATGCGCATCCTCACCCGGCTCTTCGACCTCGACGGCGACATCACCAGACCCGCGACCCAACGACAACTCTGGATGCTCGCCGAGCAGCTGGTGCACGGCGAGTCGCCGCGCGACCTCAACCAGTCCATGATGGAGCTCGGCGCCACCCTGTGTTGTCCGCGCAACCCCGCCTGTGACCGCTGCCCGGTCAACGCCGAGTGCCTGGCGCTGGCGAACCACACGGTCGAGCAGCGCCCTGTAAAAAAGAAGGCTGCGCCACCGCGCGAAGACGAGTGGGTCGCCCTCGTCTGGCGCACTCCGGACGGCAGCATCTGGCTGGCGCGACGCCCTGACGAGGGCCTTTGGAGCGGGCTGTGGGAGTACCCCATGCTACGACACAAAGACGCACATATGTGGGTCGAATCGAATCAGGCAGGCGTGATGTGGTTTGATCCGGTCGTGCATGTGCTGTCGCATATTCGCATGACCGTTACGCCGCTGCTGGTGCAGGGCGACGCCCGCGAGTTTCCGCAGACGGAACATGGCTACGTGGACGTAAAGCCCTTTGCGCCCGGGCAGCCGCTGCCACCCCGGTCACGTCTGATGGAGCGCATCGACGACGCGCTCGCGGGACAGGCGATCCTGAGACTCCCCGGCGACGACGACATGCCTGCGCGGACAAAGACCCCGCGGGCACGCAAGAAGCGCGATTGACCGGCCGCGACGGCGTGCTACACACCGCGCACCGTTCGCTGGTGATGACATCACCCCCGTGGGCGGGACGGGCGTGGTAGCCCACCTTTGTCTGGAACGAACCCCATGTCCGATACCGCAACGACGCCTGATGTTTTGACCGACACACCCGACAGCGCACGCAAGGCACGCGTGTACATCGAAACCTACGGGTGCCAGATGAACGTCGCCGACACCGAGCTCATGTTCGGCGGCCTCGTCAAAGAAGGATGGGAGGTAGCGAAATCGCTCGACGAAGCGGACGTGATCCTCATGAACACCTGCGCCGTGCGCGAAAAAGCCGAGGACCGCGTGTACGGGCGGGCGTCGCAGCTGCTGCGCTTCAAGTACACCAACCCCAATCTGGTGCTGGGCATCACAGGCTGCATGGCCGAGCACCTCAAAGAGAAGATCATCGAGAAGGCCCCCTACATTGACGTGGTGGTGGGGCCCGACGCCTATCGCCGCCTGCCGGCGATTCTGCAGCAGGCTACCGGCAAAGACCCCATCATTGATGTGCGGCTCGACAAGCAGGAGACCTACGACGGCATGACCCCGGCGCGAGGACCGGGCGTGTCGGGCTGGGTCACGATTCAGCGCGGCTGCGACAAGTTCTGCACCTTCTGCATCGTGCCCTATACCCGCGGCCGCGAACGGGGAACCTCGCCGCGCGAGACCCTGCGGCAGGTGCGCGAGCTGGCCGACATGGGCTACCGCGAGGTCTCCCTGCTGGGACAAACCGTGAACTCGTATCGCTACGAGGACGTCGACTTTGCCGACCTGCTGCGCTCGGTGGCCTCGGTTCCCGGCATCGACCGCGTGCGCTACACCTCGCCCTATCCTGTTGATTTCACACCCAAACTCATTGAGACACTGGCGACCCTGCCCAATGTGCCGCGCTACCTGCACCTGCCGCTGCAGTCGGGCTCCGATGCCGTACTCACCCACATGAACCGCGGCTACACCATGCAGGAGTTCCGGCAGATTGTCGCCGACCTGCGGCAGGCCATGCCCGACATCGCCATCTCGACCGACATGATCGTCGGTTACCCCACCGAAACCGAAGCCGACTACGAGGCCAGCATGGACGTCATGCGCGAGCTCCGGTTCGACTCCGCCTTCATGTTCGCCTACTCGGAGCGCGAAGGAACCCTCGCCAGCAAAAAGATTCCGGACGTCATTCCCGCCGAGGTCAAACAGCAACGCCTCGCCCGCATGATCGCCCAACAGGAGGTCATCAGCGGCGAAAAATATCGCGAGCGCGTCGGCACGGTCGTCGAAGTCCTCGTCGAGGGACTCTCCCGCAAGGGCGAGGGCTGGTTTGGCAAATCCGGCGACTTCAAAACCACCGTCATCACCCACGACGACCGGCTTCGCCCCGGCGCACTCGCCCGCGTCCACATCGACTCGGCGACCAGCCACACCCTGTTCGGTCACGTCGTTCAGGACGACCACCAAAAAGCGGTCCGCTAGCGACAGTCACGTGGCAGCGACGTTGACCCGCGCGCGCACACCACGTACCACCCTCCCTGTACACATGGGGATTCCCCCGGGATTTCCCCGGCTGCCCAGGACTCCCCGTGCCGCACCGCGTCATTTTCAGTCCGTCGCGAACCGCCCCCTTGGCGTTGATCGCCCTGCTCGCCGCTTCGGGGCTGCTCGCCTGCTACGAGATCATCCCGCTCGAAGACGCGTTTGCGCCTGATTCAGGGCTGCCCGGCGATTCCGGCAGACCGCAGAATACCAGCGACGCAACCACGGACGGCTCTTCAACACCCGCGCAGCCCGTTGGCCCCGTGGTCCAGATCACCCTGCCCGGCGACGGCGACTCACTCACCGGTGAAACCTTTGTGGTGCAGGGCATCGCCAACGACGACAACGGCCTTGCCTCCGTTGTCGTGCAGGCCGGTAGCAACCTGCCCGTCGAAGCCACCTCGACCGACGGATTTCGCACCTGGCAGGCACAGCTCCCGGTCGGTCAGGGCCCCTTCGTCATTCAGGCCTGGGGTTACGATATCGCCGGCCGCCGCACCGAAGAGCCCGACAGCATCCTCGTCAACGGCCCCGGCGCCATCTCGGACACCGCCGCCCCAACGGTCACCATTACCCTCCCGCAGGATGGGTCACTCGCCCTGCAACCCATTGTTCTTGTTCAGGGAACCGCCGAGGACGACAGCCGCGTGGTGTCCATGGAGGTGTACCGAAACGGCGAGCTGCTCACCGAACGACCCGTCGAAACCGACAACTGGTACGCCGACTGGGTACGGCTGGTGCCGCTGGTCCCCGGCGAAGAAAACCTCATCGAAGTGGTCGCCCTGGACTCGCGCGGGCAGCAAGGCAGGGCGGCAATCACGCTCACCGGCAGCGGAATCGACGACCGCAATCCCCCGCTGCTCACCGTCACTACCCCAGCCGCTGGCGACATCCTCAGCGACCCCACCCTGATCGTGCTGGGCTCGGCCACCGATGCCGTCGGCGTGCGCACCGTCGAGGCGCGCGTCACCCGGATTGGCCCCGACGATGAACGCGTCGCAGGCGACTGGGAGACCGTCGCAGGCACCGCAGCGTGGCGGGAGTTTCGCTGGGAGACCGAGGTGTTTCCCGGCAACTCGGAGCTTCAGGTCCGCGCCATCGACGTCAGCGGCCTCACCAGCGTCGTCACCATCCCGGTTACGGCGTCCTATGAACCTGAATACGGCGATGAGCGCCTCTACACCCTGCGCCTGCGCAACACGGGCAGCAACGACCCCCTGACCGTCGAGCTCGACTCGGCAGGGCTGGCAGAGCTGCTGCCCGACGACATTCAGCGCGACATTGTGATGATCGAGCTCGACCCCACCCTCCTGCTCCGCAACACGCTCGACACCATCAAGAACGCCTGCGGAACCCTGTGGCGTGAAGACAACCCCAACCCGCGTCACGATTGCTCGCTCACCGAGCTCGGTCGCAGCTTTCGCGGCCCCGATGGCACCTGGCGAAGCAGCCCCGAGTACGCGCTCGTGCGACTGCTCACCATGACTCCGGCCAATGTACGCGTCGCCGGCACCTCAATCGCAGGACTACAGGAGCTCGCCGACGGCAGCTTCTTTGGTATCCGCATTGGCGGCGGCTTCAGCCAGATTCTGGCCGATTCACTCGGCATTTCGCGCACCACCGAGATCGCGGGCACGATCGCCACAGCCGACTCCCTGCGCGAAAACCTGATCGCCACCCACCCGGCCGCCACCGCCGACGGGCTCATGCCCATTACCCTCTTCGACGCCCTGCGCGACCTCGCGCCTCTCGGAGAACGCTTCGGACCCGTCGGCGACCACCCCGGCGCTGTCGATAATTCGGTCCCGCCCTTCGGTGCCGTATTTGGCCCCGATTTTCGCATGCTGCTTCGCGCCGCATCCAACCTGCGATGGGTCGATGGCGTCGATCTGGATGCCGGCAAAGACTATATGTCGACCATTGTCGATACCACCGGGCCTGGTTTCAACGACGTCATCGAACTGGATTTTACCTCGGAAGATAATTTCCAGATTTTCGGACTGATTGAGCGTCCCACGTCCGACCTGCGCTTTCGAGTCCTCGAAAATGATCTCTTTGTGCCTTCCTGCAACGGAGAAGCGAGCTGTCAGGGAAATCTGCCCGGCTCGCCCACCACACCCAGCTCGTACTGGGCACAACCTTCGTGGCAGCTCGAGACCATCGTCGCCAGCGCAGCGTTTCGTCAGTACCGCGAACGCCGCTTCCGAAACTGCTACATTAATTTCATCGGCTGTCAGGCCGACATCCGCATCGGACAGGGGGTTTTCCCCGCCGGATGGACCGAATTCGATATTATTTTAAATCTCGGTAACCCTCCGCGCGACCAGTATATCTGGGAGCTCATTACCGAAGTCGGCCAGGTCGCCCTGCACACCACCGCCACCGGCACCATCGCCGAGGGGCTGGCCGATGTCGCCTTCGACATGAAGGGCGTCGAGGTCGGCATCACCGCCGATGAATTACGCACCGCCACCCGCCCCTACCTGCAGGAACAGGCTCCCGCCATCTCGGACCTGCTGCTGGGCGACTTCCGCAGCAATAACGGGCAGCTTGATTTCTTTTGCCGTCTCGGCGCCGACGACGAACCCTACCTGTTCTTCGTTACCGCGGATGACCCGCGCCCTGTCGACAGCTACGACTATGCGCGGCCTGGTTTCTTTTCGTCACCCGACCTCAGCGAAGAGAGCCGGATCAGCGCACGCGCCATCCCCGGCTCCGGTGACACCTCGCACGAGAAATATGCGGTGCCGCCCGGTGAATCCGTCGTCTGGATGCAGGACGAAGAAGGCGTCGTCTGGCGGTTGCGCATCCAACGCGACACGACCAGCAACGACATTGCCGTGCGCGCCGCCCGGAGGCTCCGATGAAGACGCTCACGCTTACGCTGCTGGTCACGTGCTCACTGCTCGCCTGTCAGGACGTGCAGGTCGCCGGGTATCCTGACCCCACCTCGCTGCAAACCGAGACCACGCAGAACGGCATCTCGCTCTCCATTGTCAGCCCTGTCACGTCGCTGTCTTCCACACCGCTCGTGGACCTTGAACTGCGGGTGCGAAACGAAGACCCCGGCAGCGAACGCAAATTCATTGTGCTCGTCGGTCTGCAGGGCGGCTTGCTGCAGCCAGCCAATAACGTCACCGGCACCGAAGACCTGTATCGGCGGCGTCTCTCGCTCGCCCACGGACGAAACACCATCAGCGTCGAGGTGCGCGGCGAAGACGGCCAGCTGCTGCGCGATGCCCGCTTCACCATTCAGTACGACGGAAACCTGCCCGGAATCGCCCTGCTCGGCGTCGCACAACCCGGCGCCGAGGGCTGCAACGACGCGGTACCGCTGGCACAGCCCCTCACCAATCAGCCGTCCGTCTGTGTGTTTGGAGAAACCACAGGGTCGGGAACACAACAGATTGACAGCGTACTGGTTGAGTTTGACGCCGGGCAGGTGCAGGCCTCTCTGCTCGAAAACAACCAGTTCAGCGTGCGCGTGCCCCTGAGCCTGAACTCGGTCAATACGCTCCGGCTGGTCGCCACCAACCAGCGCGGCGAGTCCAGCCGCGCCACCCTCGAAGTACAACAGGACTCCGTCGCGCCCGAGCTGGTTATTTCTGCACCGCAGGGAAACCCCATTCAGACCGACCTGGCACGTCTGAATTTCGATGGCACACTCTCAGACAACGTCGCGATAGATACGCTGCGGTTTGAATCGGGTACAGGTGGCGTCACCTTTATTCCTCCGGACCCCTTCTGGAACTTTGAGTTTCGACTCGAAAATGGCGTCAATAATGTCACCCTTGTCGCCACCGATATCGCCGGAAACGAGGCTCGTATTGCCCTCGAAATTCAGCGAAACCGCATTATCCGGCTCGCTTTTCCCGACGAAGGACGCTCGCGTTCATCGGTGCGCCTGGACCGCACCGCCCTGCAAAGCTTCATCACCGAAGACGAAGCCCGCGAGGTCGAGCTCGTACAGATTCCACTCCGGAATACCGTCGAACAGACCCTGCGACGACTGATAGAACCCGAGCGCTATGGCGTCGACACCTCGCTGTGGGGCGACGCCGAGTGGAACCTGCAGCGCCTGCTCGTGACCTCGCCCGATACAGCCGACGTGACAGGGTCGTCGCTCGAAGAAATGAACACCCTCTCGTACGCCATCGGGCTGCCAACGCCGCGCCTGCTGGCCGAGCTGGTCGATATTGATGTCGAAGACGCATTCCTGCCCGTCGATGTGCTCACCGAGGTTCTGCTCGACCAGCTGGTCGCCACCCACCCCAGAGTCGAGTTCGACGACGAGGGCGAACCCGTTATCCGTGTCACGCTGGCCGACACCCTGAACGACCTCTCCGACCTTGGCCCACGATTTGGTCCCGCTGGCGACCATCCCGGCTTTCTCGAGGGCGAAACGCTGGCGCGCGTGCTCGAACCGGGCTTCGCCATGACCATCGACGCCTTCACCAACCTCCGCGAGCATCAGGGCGTCGATGCCTCGGCCGGCGGAAAAGACTTTCTCTTTGTTCGTCAGGGCGATCAGGTGGTCGACTTTGACTTCCTCAACCCCGACTCCTTCGCCGTCGTCGGCCTGGTCAACGAGCCCACCGTGGACCTGCGCTTTATCGTAAAAGAATCCCCGCAATTCTTCACCGTCGGCACCGAACGCCTGCAAGGCACCATCGATGGCGTATTTCGAGGCAATGGCACCGCGTGGGACGCCGAACCATGGGTACTGGAGCGCCTGATTGTGGAAGGCATTTTCCGCGGTTATCAGGACCGCTTTGCCGACACCGGCTGGGAACGCACCCTGCGATACGCCGCCGGCGCCGTCGCCAACGCGGCGGTCATTACCTGGGAGCGCGGCTGGGTCACCATCGATACCTCGGCCGGACTGGGGTCGCCACCCGCACCCTTTTATGCCTGGGACCTCTTGCTCGAGATTGCCCAGCTACGGCTTCACGATGGCGGATTACGCGAAGGAGAGGCGAATGTAGCCTTTGTGCT
>JAGWVZ010000765.1 GCA_018970625.1 Myxococcales bacterium
CCAATTCCCACACGTTGCCGGCTGTATCGAATAGCCCATAGAGGTTGGGCAGCTTCTGACCCACCGGTCGCGTGCGGTTGCCGGCGTTGGTTGAAAGCCATGCGTACTCGTCGGCGCGGCCGCCGTCAAAGTACCAGTACCAGGTGCTGCCTCCACGAGCTGCGCGCTCCCACTCCGACTCGGTGAGAAGCCGATAGCCAGCGCAGTCGAGTCCGGCAAAGGTAGCACCTGTGCATTCCGTGTCGCCGTCTGCCCATTCAATGACAGCGCCAGCGCATGTGGCCGGCGTCAACGTATAACACGCAGGAAGTCCCTGCGCGGCCGACAACCAGTTGGTATAGGCGAGCGCTGCGTACAGGTCGATCGTCTCAACCGGACCTGCGTCGTTCGCGTTCGCGGTGCTGCAATCAGTGCCCGTCGTCGACTGAAAACAGGAGGGGTTGATACCACCGGTGGCTGCTTTCCACTGCCCCTGAGTGACCTCGGTGCGCGAGACAAAGTAATTTCTGGTGAGCGTCGCGGTATAGGGTCGTTCACGGATGTCACCGTTCAGGTCGGGATTGCCCTGGGTGAACGTGCCACCGGGTACAAGCGCGAACTCGAGTGTGTTCGCAGTACCGCTGAAGAGCCGCGGAGCACATACGCGGTACCCGGGCACATCACTGCACCAGCTGTTGGCTGGGCACTGTGCGTCGGCTGTGCACGGCTCGCCCAACGACACTCTTGGCAGGCAGCTGGCATCGGACCCGGTCACCGTGGGGCCCACAAACCCCGTGCGGCAGCCACAGGAATAGCTGCCGGGAATGTTCTGGCACACATTACCAGCCGAAGTGCACACAGCCCCGGAATCACATTCGTTGACATCCTGACAAACTGGCGGGGTTCCCCAGACGCCGGTCGCGCCGCAGGTGATTCGAGTGGCTCCACTGAGCGACCAGCCCGAGTCGCACGCGTACTCGGCCGTACTACCAAACACTGTGCCCGAGGCACTCACCCGACCTGACGCAATGTTTGGGGCAGCGCCACAATCGATTTGCAGGCAGCCAGGGGCGCTACCTGACCATGTGCCAGATGCCTGACAGAGTCTCGCTCCACTCCCGGTTAGCGTGTATCCTTCATCACAGGCGTAGGTAGCCGTGGCCCCGAGCGTCGTACCAGAGTTCGTGGTCACGCGACCGTACAGGGGCGCGCTTAGTGGACCACAATCGACAGGGACACAGGTGGGCTGCTCGGTCCAACGACCCGAAGAAGTGCACGTGAGCGCAAAATCGCTCAACAACGACGGGGTAACCCGATACCCTTCGTTACACGCGTAACGCGCCACGCAGCTGAAGTAAGCACAAGGCTCGGAGACACGACGAGCGTTCGGAAACGGCGCGGGAGCGGCACCGCAGTCCACTGGGCTGCACGCGGCATCCGTCCCCTCCCAGACACCATCGGCGCCACAACGACGATTGAACTCGCGCGCACCGTCGATCGTTCCGGTTGTAGAGTAGCCATCGTCGCACGCGTAGCTGGCCTCACCACCGTAGAGAGTGGATGTGGTACCTTCGAGCAAAGCGTAGGCCGGCGCGAGGGGCGGTTCACCGCAGGAGACCGCGACACAGGGCTCGCTCGCGCCTGACGCCTCGAACCCTGTCAGGCAGTCTCCACAAGCCGCGCCCAAAGCAAGTAGCTCGCAAACCCGGTTTTGCGATTCGCCGCACGCCAGAGCGTCGCAGTCTGGGGGCTCCTGCAGACCGAAGATCTCGCTGCAGTCAGAAGCGGTCGTCCCCTCGCCCGTCACGGTGACGCCGATTTGATATTCGCCAGCCTGCAACGAGCTCGCGATCAACCAGCTCCACGTACCTGTAGCAGCCGGGGTCGACCCAATCTCTTCAACAGGTACCCCCTCGGGACAGTAACCTGCTTCGAATAGCGCCAGCTCGGCGGTCGTGGCGTACTCC
>JAGWVZ010000766.1 GCA_018970625.1 Myxococcales bacterium
GAGTTGAACGCGGTGATGGGACGTCGGGGGTCTCCATCGCCCGTAAGGGTGAATACAAGCGGCGAGAATGCCGGGTCGGACCATGCTCCGCCCATGCCTCGTCTGGAGGCTCCGCGACTTCCGTCTCTGGGAGAATGATGTGACCCCCGGCAACCATTCAGCCACACAGGCGCCTTCGCTGCGCATTGGCAGCCGGATTGCGTTGCTGCTGCGTCAGCTCCGAACACTGCGAGCCTTACGCAGCCGTGAAGCTGACCGTGCGCCAAACCGGACGAGTCGTGGTGTTTACATCGCCGTACTGGTGAGCGCTTCTATTCTGGGAGTGCGACAGGCGCTCCTCACACCGTCTGAGCAGTTGGCCGGTGCTCAGTCAGAGTCGGCCGCACTGGAGACGGTCTGGCTCATCACGGTGCTGCTTGCCGCGTGGTTTGGCTTTCGAACGGTCGATCTCGTCTTTCGGACCGACAACGCACACGCACTCCGTCATTACCCGCTGAGCGGTTTGGCGAGTGGCATGGACCGTATGCTACGACAATGGCGCGAGATTTCATGGCTGCTCCTGATCCCGCTGGTCTGGATGGGCTCACACCTCGCGGTGCGACCGGGCAATGGTGCGATGCTCGCTCTGGCCATGGTGATTTGTTCGCTGCCGGTCATTTCGGCTGGTTCCATCGTCAGCGTCATTCTACCGGGCTATACGGCGGCAACGTCAGGTCGCCGAACCCGCTCGGCTGCGACCGCGCAACGCATGACGGCCGCACTTTACCGTGTGGTTCCAGGACTGGGCGTCGGAATCACCGCCGCCCTGCTCTTGCTCCTTAAACTGGGTTGGGAAGAGCCACTTCGCATGGGCGATGACTCCGGCACCCTCGTGTGGGCGCGCTCGTTCCAGGTTGGCGTTGGCCTGCCCATCGGAGTCTCTGTGGTCACCCTCGCGTCTACCATCCGACTGTGGAGTCGGCACCACTCGCTGATTGCGTCTGCGTTCGACGACGCGGATGGCATGGTCGACGTTCGGGAACGCGTATCGGATACTGGACACACGTGGCCTCATGATCGGGCGGCGACCGCTGTTGCGGTACGTCGACTGGTTCTGTCCCGACAGCAACCATGGGCCTTGGGGACGGCCATCGGATTGGCCATTCTTTGTGGTCTGGCGTCGTTGAACTCCACGCACCACGCGTATCAGCTCACGTTCGCGCTGATTCCCTGCACCATTACCGGGGTCTGGTTGCACCCCGGGGCTGCCCTGAAGACGCTGCGACCCGCATTTGCTTATCTGGCGCCCGGCTTTGTGGATGATCGTCTCGCGGAGTCCCGCGTGATCCTGCGCGAATACGGTCGGCGCGCGATACCGGCGGTCATTTGTGCGTGTCTGGCTGCACCTGCAGGATGGCGCGTGCTCGCCCCATGTCTCGCCATGTGTCTGTTTGTCCTCGTGCACCAGCTACGGGCACGAGGAGCCGACGAATCTCGCTCGTCATCACCTTCAGGAGCATCCGCATGACGACCGCCCTGCGCGTGACTTCGCTTTGCCGGAGCTACGGGCGCCACCTCGCCGTCGACCAACTCAGCTTTGAGGTCCAGCGAGGCGAGCTCGCGTGCCTGCTCGGTCCGAATGGTGCGGGCAAATCTACCGCCATGCGAATCCTTGCCGGACTCCAGACGCCAGACGCCGGGGAGGTCGAGGTAGACGGTACAAAGCTCACGGAAGACCCTGACGGCTTTCGATGGAAGTCTGCTCTAACCCCTCAGGAACTCAGCATGTTTGAGTTTCTCACAGCGCGCGAGTCGCTCGAGGTGTCGGCGCGTCTGCGTAACGTCAACGAGCGCGATGTGACCGATCGGGTGGACCGTTGGTTGGAACTCTCCGGGCTTTCAGGGCTTACGGATCGCATCGTCCGCGATTTTTCAGGCGGTATGCGACGAAAACTCGCCGTTGC
>JAGWVZ010000767.1 GCA_018970625.1 Myxococcales bacterium
AACGCGCCACCGGCACGCCGAACGAGAGACGCATAGGAGGGATCTTCGGAAATGATCCCGAGAATCGCAGCAGTCATCGACTCGATCGACCACGGATCAAAATCGCGGTAGCGCTGCGGAACGATGAACTTGTTCAGCGACCCGAGGTAGCCAACCTGAACATTTGCAATGACGCCGTCGTTCTTGCCCTCGCGGGCACCGACACGCTTGGCCAACTCCGGCAGGAGCCAAGCCTTGGCTCCGTTGGTGGGTAGCAGCAGGTGATCACTCGCGAAGAGACCGCGACCGCCCAGAGAGGAATTCAGCCAGTCAGAGACGGGATCGACCACGTCGGACAGCGTCCGAACGTAGCGAACCTTCAACACCATGACCCCAAGTTAGTGAGTGGGTGTCTGTACGACGGCGCCGTACTTATTGAAATGCCGGACAGTCGCCCGTGGTCTTGTAGTGGCACCAGTCGCACAGTTTTGTCACGTTGCATGGGAACTCGCCTCTGGCGACCGCAGCGTCGACCCCCTCGCGTGTTTCGACGATCGTTCCCTTGGCGATTGAAAGATTCACCGGCGTAACGGCAAGTTCATGTGAAACCGGCACCCCCAGATAAAGCAGCTGCACCCGTTCGGTCGGCTCTTCATCGGCGGCTTCGATCATGGCGGCGTAGGCCAGGAGTTGGAAGAACTTGTCGTCTTCCGAGGTGAACTTCGGATTTGGAATCTTTCCTGTCTTGTAGTCGGAAATAACGATTCCGTCGTCCGAAAAAATGAAGCGGTCGATGAAGCCCTTCATCGCGACTCCCTCGACGTCGGCAGTAACCTCGTGCTCCATTCCGTCGAGCTCCGTTTTCTGCGGATCCTCAAGGCGCCAGAGGTTTGTCATGCACTTGAAGGCCTGAAGTTTGAAGTCCTTGATCGACCCCTGCGGCTCGGCCAGCGACGAGACCTTCTGCTCCCAGCTGCTGACGGACCACCGATCGGCAGCAAGCGATTTCAAATTGTCTTGGGTGCGATCCTCCGGATCGACCTGATAGAGGTGCTCGAGGACTTCATGGACAAATGTGCCCACATGCGTTGCCCAAGTCGGTGGCTGCGGAATCTTGTCGATCCGCGAGAGCTTGAACTTCTGCGGACAGTCTCGGTACGTCGCAATCGACGAGGGCGAGAGGTAGGCGGGGGCTTCCATCACCGACAGTTTTACAGGTGGGTGGTCTTCACTCGCTGACGCAGGCACCCGGCAGGAAACCCCACGAATTTCGCGTCAACTCCACCGACGACGGAATGGCGAGGACCAAAACACGCCGTCGCACAACCGGCCTGGATGACGAACGGCGTCATCGTTACTTCGTCAGCTCGATGTCGCAGTTCTCGTCGATGTAACCCTGGAATGCCACGCCGGCCTTCAGGTACTTCTCGCCCGTGAACCTTTCATCGTTGGCAAAACTCGGGTCTTCCGAAGCGAGTTTCATGGAAAACGTGAATTGCTCCATGTAGTCGTAGGCCGCCATTGCCGACTCGTAGGACACCTTTGCATCGGCTGCAATTCCGGCCGGGGCCAAGTCGCGCATCTGAGTCTGCAGTTCCTTGTATCGCTCCCAGAATGCCTGGGTATTCATGGGTGAGTTCTCGGCGTCGGAATTCGACTCGTTCTCCAGCGCGTCGAGAACCTCGGTCGCGTAGACCTTCGCCACTCCACAAAACGTCGGGGGTTCGGTGGTGGTGCTCGGCGCGACCGTTGTGTCGGCCACGGCTTCGGTCGTCGTGGGCTCGGACGTTGTGCGAGAGCCGTCTTCGGCGCAAGCCAGCAGTGACGCGGTGGCGCCGAGGATGAAGGTCAGCCGAACGAGGGGGAATCGCACCCCTCGAACGCTACTTCTTGTAGAGGTTGACAACCGCGAGTGCGATGCCCGCACCGGTGACAAGGAACCAGATCTTCATGTTGAGGAACT
>JAGWVZ010000768.1 GCA_018970625.1 Myxococcales bacterium
GGAGACAGGCCGGGTGACGGTGCGGACGCAACCTTGATCCCGGTCGAGGGGGTCGACTAGGAGCGGCCGTCGATCACATCTTCGCGCACCGACAGCACCTTGTAGGCGTTCTGGTCGGCTGAACGTGGGGCCGTGGGCTGCACCTCATCCACGTCATCGTCATCTCCCTCGTCGTCGTCGTCCTCCCCCTCGTCGTCTTCGTCATCCTCTTCGTCGTCGTCGAAGTCATCAAAGTCGTCGATGGCGTCGAAGTCCGAAGACTCTTCTTCGGTCACAAGCTCGTCGCGATTGATCTCAGCGAGGGCGATACTCAGCGCCATGCTGGCGGAGTCTTCGTACACCTTGGACATCATGAACTGGATGGTCAGCCCGAGCTGCCAGGAGCTCGGTGAGCCAAGGCGCTGCAGAATGAGCAGCGGCTGACCGCTGTTCTGCATGCTGAACGACATGTGCTCGATGGGCGCCGGAGAGCGGTTGAAGCGATCAGCGCTCAGATTCGCGACGGGCATGCCCTTTTCGTTGTCGTTCTCAAAACCTTCGATGGTCTGACCCGTTGCCTCGGCGCCGAACCAGGAGCGGCGAAAGTAGCGCAGCAGCGTCGCACGATCGACGCCCCGAAGCTGAAAGAGCAGGAACGGGTCGCGGTCCAGCGCGTTCGCGAAGGCATAGTGGACCGCAGCGATATGCTTACAGGGTTTGGACTTATCGGGGCATGTGCAATTGCCGATCATTTCGGAATTGCGGACCGGGAACAGGTACATGTTCTCGAAGCCAAAGATCTGTTCGATATCCCGGGGCATGTGCCCGCAGAGCAGCTCAGCGGCCCAGTGAGCCTGACTGGTCAGCCGTCGACTCACTCGCTCCCAGTCACCATCACGGAACGCATTGACATCGATGGTCGTGGAGTAGGGTTTGGACCGGGAGCCCTGCACCTTGGCGGCAATACGCCCCGACGTGACAGAGAGTGAAATGACATGCCCCTTGTCGGCGTAATCTTTGCCGCGAGGGAGTCGGCTCTGCCAGGCCGTGGCGAGGCGCTCCAGAGAGTCAATCCACCGTTTTCCCCAGCCGCTGCCGAATTGATCGCTGCTCATGGGGCAGCCTCCGCATCTTCGTCGTCAATGGCGACGCTGGTTCCCAGCGAGAACAGGTCGCGGAGCTCGCGGTCGGACATTTCGGTGATCCAGGACTCGCCCTCGCCTACGACCGATTCGGCAAGGTCCCGTTTCGACTCCAGAATTTCGTCAATCTTCTCTTCGACTGTACCCGATACGATCATCTTGTGGACCTGAACGTTTCGTGTCTGCCCAAGACGGAACGCGCGGTCGGTCGCCTGATTTTCGACAGCCGGGTTCCACCAGCGGTCAAAGTGGAAGACGTGGGTAGCCCGAGTCAGGTTCAGACCCGTGCCACCGGCCTTGAGCGACAGCACCAGCGCGGGTGCAGCTTCGGCATCGGTCTGGAACTCGCGAACGATGCGGTCGCGCGACTCGGCGGCGACACCGCCGTGAATAAAGGGCGCATCGAAGCCAAGCTCTTCCCGGATGTGACGCACGAGCAGGTCGCCCATCTCCTTGTACTGCGTGAAAATCAGGCAACGGTCTCCCTCGGCAACCACCTCTTCCAGCATCTCCATGAGGCGTGTGAGCTTGCCCGAGCGGGCAAGCAGCTTCGACGCGTCCTCTTTGACGTACTGGGCCGGGTGGTTGCAGATCTGCTTGAGTCGGGTGAGCAGGGCGAGGATATTTCCACGTCGCGTCACACCGCTTGAACCTTCGATCTTGTCGAGCGCCAGATCGACGGCCGCCTGATACAGCGACGCCTGTTCCCGGGTGAGCGTGCAGTACACCTTGTATTCCTGCTTTTCGGGCAGGTCCTGAATGACGTTGGGGTCGGTCTTGAGGCGGCGCAGAATGAACGGGCTCACCAGCCGGCGCAATG
>JAGWVZ010000769.1 GCA_018970625.1 Myxococcales bacterium
GGTTTGGCAAGCCGGGAGTGTGATGCGGTGCGGCAGATGTTCGGGGAACCCTCCCTACCCACGCCGGCGCTGGATCGTGAGACCGACCCACTCGGGGTCGCCGGGGACGCCGGTGGCGTGCTTGCGGATCTGCACACGAACGGCGACCACACGCGGGATCCCCGAGAGGACGCCCTGTGCGATTTGCTCGGCCAGTGTCTCAATGAGGTGCACCGATCGGCCTTCCATGACCTGCACGGCGACGCTGGCGATGTCGCGGTAGTCCACGGTCTGCGCGAGCTCGTCGGTACTGGCGGCGTGAGGCGCGACGATGTCGGCGTCGATGTCGATCTGAAAGCGGCGGCCCTCGCGACGTTCTTCGTCATAGACGCCGTGCAACGCGTGAAAGCTGAGGTTGTGAACGTGCAGCGTATCGAACATTCCGAGGTTCCTTGGCAGGGCGGCAGCCCGCTCCGACCGGAGTGCGCCTGCCGGCTTCGGCGCACGCCCTGAAAGCGGGTGGCCCCCATGGTCGCGTCGGGTCGTGGTGTCAACGGGCAGGTGCCCCACACACTCACCATCCGCTCAAAGACCCAACGCCTTGGAGATGACCGCTATCATGAACTCGAGGCTCTTGGAGATCGGGTTGGCAAACGCACTTGCCTCGCCGCGCTGCCACAGAAACACACCGCTCCCTGTAAGCGTGGTCTCGATCAGGTTCGTCTTGCCCAGCACGTAGGGTAGCTTTGTGTCAGTGCGACGAAAACCAGCCAACAACCGCCCGTCATAGGCCAGATAAGGTCCCATGTCCTGTACTGCCTGGCTGTTGTCATACATCTCGCCCACGATGCCGCCGAACCCCTCGAGCCAGATCGTTCCGGTGCCCGACAACAGAACATGCCGCAGCTGGCCCGTCACCGGCCATTGCCGCCAGTAGCTTTTTACCTGCACGCCCATTCCCTCGGTGAGCGCGACCAGCGAGTCGGGGCGAACCACCAGTCCCGGATGATCTGCCAAATCCACCCGTATGATCTGCGATGTGCCCTGATGCACCTCTTTTCCAGCGAGTGTCATGCTGACGGGTTCGTTGGAATCCGCGGCAGGCTGTACTTCCGTCATGAAGTACAAACCCGCGCCTACGCTGCTGTTCCATGCGTTTCGGTCGTAAATCCAACGCGTGGTCGCGGAGCCAAAATGCCGCTTTCGCAAATAACTCCGGTTCCGAACCAGCACCGTCTCACCGGGCTGTACCACCACCTCGGCGGTCGCCTGCGGCGCCTCAAACGTCGCTGTACCCGGTAACCCATCATCGACCAGCTGACGAGTCAGCATCTCACGAGACGGCCAAACGTTCACCCACAGTGTGCGGAACGGGAATCCTGCCAGACCGGCAACGACTACCGTTGACACGATCCACCGCCATGACTCGAGCCATCTCTGGTACAACCACGAGTTCCATCCTTCGGGCTGAGCCAACTGCATCAACCGTGCTCGTTCCTGTTGGGCCCTCACCAGGTTTGCATGAAGCGCTTCTGCCTGTGACGTAAGACCACTCAGAGTTTCGCCCTGAGTCAGACGCTGTCGCATGACCCCGTCTCGTTGCGTTTCAAGTTCTCGCACACGAGCGGCCGCTGCCTGCCAGC
Organism: Myxococcales bacterium; assembly: GCA_018970625.1. Next base: position 1,623 of record JAGWVZ010000769.1, read on the forward strand.
TTTCTTCCCCAGCGGTCACCGCCTGACGTGCCTGAACCACCGCTGCCGCAGTCTGATGCACCTGTGTTCGCCACGCTTCCAGAGTCCGTACGGCATCATCGACCCGACCGCAGTATCTGGGAAAGAATACGTACCTCACCACGTGCTCTGGCCTGTATCCCTCGCACTGAGCACGCAACGACTGGATTTGACCGTCTAACCACTCATTAAAGAGCGCGGTATCAAACGCATTTGCCTGAAGCGCGCCGGGCAAATCACCCAAAACTACGTCGCCGGTGTCTGGTAGCGGTAGCTTGCTCGTAAGATCGCCCACTGC
>JAGWVZ010000770.1 GCA_018970625.1 Myxococcales bacterium
GCCAACATCCGCACCCTGCGCACATGGCACCGCAAGACCGGCCTCGGCGACCCAGCCAACCCCATCCTGCACACCGAGCCCGACGACATCATCACCGCACCGATCACCATCGACGACTACCAGCGACTCCTCGACCAGCGCGCCACCCAAGCCGCCTGACCATCCCGCCGAGGCACGCACCCGGCCCAGGACGCACCGAAGCATCGAACGATGCTGCCGCACCACGCCCATGAATACGAAATGCGGTCAGGCCGATGGCCTGACCGCCGATAGCGCTGGGCGCCGAAACGCCCTCGGAGTTAGCACTAACCCTCATCTCGAGTTAGCACTAACCCCCAATCGTGGGGGTTAGTGCTAACTCGCTTTCCCTCACGGATTCGGTTCCGATTGTCGGGTTCACCCGATGTAACGCGAGGGTCTCAACCTGCAAACGGCCGAGTCTCAACAGCTCTGCTCGGGACCAGCATCGTTGTGATCAACCTCTAGATCCGAGGAGCGGAAGCGGCGCATCGGGTGCCGCTGCGCCAGTACTGAACTCAGCCCCCGCAGGTTCTCGACAGCGCCACCCATCACGTCCATCACCGGAGGTCGATCGCGGAAGGGCGCTAGGGCCTCTGTCTCGACGCCGTCGGGCGTGAAGACGTACCTGTGAGCGTTGGATGCCATAGCAACGTTTATGCCCTTTGGATCCACTGTGCAACCATCGATGAGTAAGTCTGGCTGCGCCGAGTTGAGGCGACCGAGCATGACTAATCGCTGCGGATCGATGGGGAACCAAATCTGCTCGGCCGTCCCGAAGCCTCCAGCGCTCTCCAACTCAATGCCAGGCATTGGCACAACCGGCTCGTCAGTTGTCCACAGGCACGGCTCGCCGAACTCCACCAGATTCACTGGCCGGTGGAATATCAAGGGCCAGAGCGTCGAGAACACGCCGAGCATGACCTTGATGTGCTGATTGGGGTGGCTGGCAAAGGAGATCTCGTCCAGGGCTTCGACGACGTCAAGGAGTTCGCCCCGTGACTCGGGCGTTGACTCCACGCCGCGGGACTCCAGGAAGGCGTCGGCATTGAACTCAGTGATGGAGTCAAGGACCAGACGCATTTGAAGGTCAGCCATGATCTCGATCGACCGACGGGTCTTGGGACCTCGAAGCGCCTGCATCGCCATCATGTTTGCCAACGCGAGCCGGTGGTCGGGGGGAAGCGGGATCTGGCGAAACCGGGGGTGGCTCAATTGCCTGAAGACGGCTGCCGCATCCGCCTCGATCCTCTGCAACAGGACCTCGACGGTACCGACCGCCTCCATGTCGTGATTAATGACTGTGTAGAAGTCGCGGTGCGCCATGATGCCCACTGGCGGCAGAGCGCGGGATTCTCCTGAGTCGAGGTCGTGCCTCCAGACGAGTCCGTCGGCATTGGCGAATCGTTCCAGGTAGAAGCGAGGAACGACGTGGTGCTTCGCTCCGACGTACTGTTCATGGGAGTCGGACAGCAATGCATCAAAATCTTCTTCACGCATGGCACAGGTTCCAACTGCACCGCATCGATGGTCTCGACGGCAACCTCGAGCCGGACTCCTCGTGCATCACGCAGCCAACAGGTCGGCGAGTTCGTCGAGACGGTCGAGCCACGGGGGCTGTTCGGTCGCCTCCAGGTCGATTGCTGCTTCGTCTCCGGTGTCGCGGTCGAACAGCAACCCATCGTGTTCTTCTGGTTCCCAGAGGGCAATGGTGCGGCCCGCGACGATCCTGAGGTAGTCGTTCTCGGGGTCGAGGGTCGTCCATGTGGCAAAAAGCGCTGCCGATCGCTTCGCGGTCAGGTCGAAGTCGTCTGGCAGGTGCAGAACCTCGTACTCACGTTCAACGCCGTCGCGCTTGATCGTCTCCTTGTTCCAGCGAACATCTGTGAACTTCAGACCGACGCTGGCTGAGATA
>JAGWVZ010000771.1 GCA_018970625.1 Myxococcales bacterium
AAATCGACCCGGTGAGGTCACCTGACCTGAGACGATAACGGCCTGAGAGTTCAGTTCAATCAGGCGGCACGTCACGGTAGGGTCACGGAGGATGGATGCCCCTAGCCGCTCCGTTACCTCAGCCTCCACCTCTGCGCAGGTGCGACCCTGAACCTCCACAGGACCAATCATCGGAAAAGACACCGGACCCGATGCCGGAACGGTGAACTCGGTCGTCATGTTGTCGTGTCGGAACACACGAATCTCAAAGACATCGCCCGCGCCCAGCGTACTAAAAGCTGACGCATCGAAGGACATCTGAGCATAACGAATGTACTCGCTGGTGAGTGCCTGCGTACAGGAAATGCACCCAAACAGACTACAGACGCACAACACGAGCCGAGCAAACGAGCGCCACGATTGGATCCCGCCGACCCAAAGCGCCGCCAAATCAGTAACTGAACTGGACCACGAAGTTAACTGCATGCCGAACATAGGAGGCGCTGACCTGGTTGCCGGCGGTTTCGGCCGAGATAAACGAGAGTGCGCCAAAGTTCGAGTCGCGAAGCTCAAGACGGTAATTCGCACCTAGCGCCATCCACTGCGTGATGGAATAGGTCCCGTCTACCAAAGCTCCTACCAGTGTATCGCGCCGCTCAGATGTCCCGAAGAGAGGTTGGCCATTTACCAGCTGATCGTCGACACGGGCATAGTCGCTCAACTGCAGATAAGCTTCCACGGTGGACGAGATTTTTCCAAACTTTCCGTCCAGGCCGGCAACGAAGCGGTCAAACCGAAGATAGTTACCAAGATTTGAGTCGGAGAAGTCTCGTACATAGGCCACGTAGACGGAACTACGGTCATTCAGGTTGTAGCGCAGCTGAGTGTTGGCAATGAACGGATTGATGCTTGGCCCACCTTCATAGTTGGAACGAGCGTACCCGGCGCTGAGCAACGCAGAGAAGCGCAGACCAAGCAGACCGCGCAAGCCACCAACGAAACGCACCGGAGTTGAGTTCAGATTGGGGGTCGCGAAGGTAGACCCGGCACCTTCCGCATTCGTCACATTCGTGATGACGGCGTCTTCGGTGTAGATGGAACGCAGAACACCAGACTGTACAAAGACCGCTGTTCGGGGCAAAAAGTTCCAGTACAGGTTCAGCTCTCCACCCACTGCGTTGCGGTTGATGTCTGGTCGCTGAGGAAACGACCAGGAGCGAAAATAAGGACGAACCGTGCCAGATATACCCATTCGGCTCGTCCGGAGCGCACCGCCCGGATGAAGTGCCAATTCGACACCGCCACCGACGACGTTGTTGCGATAAGCATCACCTGTCGCACTGGAAGCGGGATTGTTCGTTCGGCGAAAATCGACGTCGGGCCGCACAGACCACAAACCCAGCGGATTAAAGCGGGCCTCGAGGTGCAGGTCAGCCTCGGCACCCGAGACCTGACGAATCGCCTCACTTGATCGAGTCAGGTACTGCTCCCATCGGAAGTTAAGGCCTGACCGAAGATCGACTGCGCGCGGTGCGCTGGTCGTCACTTTGAGCGAAGGTACGATATCCAGTCGAAGTGATGAGCGAGGACTCGCGCTCGAAGAATTGTAAAAAACGTTCGAGTCATAGCCGCTCTCAACTCGAACTACCGGGCGAAGCGTCAGACCGCCAGCTTCGATGCCATCCGCGTTCGCCGAACGACTCAAGGGCAAGCTCGCGGCCACCAGGGTCACCATAATAACGAGCCGAGCCACAATGACCCAGACTCGATGATGAACTCTCATGCTATTAGCCCAAACATCGCGAAGAAAAACAAACCGCTGAGGACGTTACGGCGATGCTACCGAACGTCAAGACAAATCTCGCCCGATCAGAGTGCTACGGACGCTTCAGACAACACGGCACCAAGGAGCGGGTCCTCAAACATCCAGAACTCATCCATCAGCCAGCTC
>JAGWVZ010000772.1 GCA_018970625.1 Myxococcales bacterium
CAGAATGGGATCGAAAAAGGAAAGAATGGCCAAAATTTGCGGTCGATCATGGCAAAGGATACGGTTCACCCACATGTAGGTACACACCTGCAGGTCACCTCTCGTCGTTGATCTGTCACATGGCGGCTGAGGTTGTTCGTTCTTGGTATCATGCTGAAATGAAAGGATTATGGGTGGGGCTTGCGCGTCGATTTGAGCAGTTCGATCGTCACATTGCGGTGTCAGCTCACCGGAGCAGACGGAACTTCGCTTGACACCTCGATTCGCCCGGGGGTACCTTCGCCCCCCGTGGACGACGCTTTACGGAGTGTCATCGCCGCGCCAGAAACCTTGAGACGCTCACCTGAACGCCAGAATCTGATTTTCACCGGTAGACCCCTACCGAAGGCCTCAGGCAGACGTAGACGAGCGAGACGACGCAGATGAATGAAATCCTGGACCAGATCCCGACTGTCGGGAGCCTGCTACGCCAGAACAGAGAGGATCTCGGACTCACCCTCCGTGACCTGGCTGCCGTAACCAAAATTCAGTCGCACATGTTGCAGTGCCTCGAAGAAGACCGCTTCGACGAGTTCCCCGCCGAAGTCTTCTGCCGGGGGTTCCTTCGCAGCTACGCGCGGGAACTGAACATGGATGACGAGGCCATCGTGGAGGCTTATCTCCAGCAACGCGGCATCGCCAGAAACTCCATGGTGGTAGCCAGCGACTCCGTCGCACCCTCCGCAGCGCGCCCGGCGTGGACTTTTCTGGAGACCGGCAAGCTGGGGCGGGTCGCCTACATCGGTGCCATCGCAGCCGTGGTGCTCGGGCTGGTGCTGTCCATGCTTGTGGTCAGCAGCCCCGGCAACTCCACGCCGACCGCTAATCTGTCCGCTAACCCGGCGCCGCAGTCACCGTGGTCCAGCACTCAGGCGCCACCTTCTGACTGGCGGGCATACGAGCGCAACTGAGCGCCCGCTGAACCCGCGAACGCCATGTACGGTTCATTCGGCTGTTGCGGGTTCCTCTTTGCCGCCGCTGCTCGTTCCTTTGTACGGAGCGGTCGTCTTCGATTCGCTGGCCTGCAGCCGCTGATCCGGATATGAACCGGGTCTCATCTCGCCTCGTCGTCCGGAGTGCGCATGCAGGGGCAGACCGTCATCCTTGAGAGCGTCCAGAAACTGCTCCGCAGGAATGCAGATCGCAACCTCGCCAAAATCCTCGAGCGCACACGCCCGCAGGACATCGCGCAGCTGCTTCGACACTTTCCTGGCAAAGACGGCGTACGCATCTTCAAGCTCATTCACGGCCTCGAACATCAGGCCGAGGTGCTCGCCGAAGCGGATCCCGAGATTCAGACCACGATCGCCGACGCATTGTCCGACGTCGAGCTCGCCGAGCTGCTCAAGCAGATGTCCGGAGATGACGCTGCTGACGTCATCGAACGGCTACCGGAAGAGCGGGCAACCCTGATTCTGTCGGTCTGGAAAGACGAGGAAGGCAGGGAGGTTGACTCACTCCTCGCCTACGGACCCGACACCGCTGGCGGCATTATGTCGCCCCACGTGTTTGCGCTGCCCGAAGAGACGACCTGTCGCGAGGCCATCGCCACGCTGCAGGAGCGACACGAAGAGCTCGAGATGACGTTCTACCTCTACGTCGTCAACCAGCACGGGACCCTCGTCGGTGTCTGCAGCCTCCGGCAGCTCGTCATTCATGACCCGAACACCCCGTTGCACGACATCATGGCTTCTGACGTGCTCAGCGTCGATGTCCTCACCGACCAGGAAGAGGTCGCCCGCCGCGTCACCCGCTACAATCTCCTCGCCATCCCCGTCGTGGACCGGTCCAATCGGCTCGTCGGCGTGGTCACCGTGGATGACGTCATCGACGTTATTCGTGAAGAAGCGACCGAGGACATCCTCATGATGGCCGGTGCAGGTAGCGCTG
>JAGWVZ010000773.1 GCA_018970625.1 Myxococcales bacterium
ATGACGTCGGGCCCTGTGATGAACATGTAGCTGCTTCCTTCGACCATGAAGATGAAGTCCGTGATGGCGGGCGAGTAAACCGCACCGCCTGCACATGGACCCATGATGGCGCTGATTTGAGGAATCACGCCCGACGAGTTCACGTTGCGCGTAAAAATTTCGGCATATCCAGCCAGACTGACAACGCCTTCCTGAATTCGCGCGCCACCGGAGTCGTTCAGGCCAATGACCGGTGCACCTGTCTTTTGCGCCAGATCCATCACTTTACAGATCTTTTCGGCATACGCGCCGCTCAGAGAGCCGCCTAACACCGTAAAATCCTGTGCGAAGATGTAAACCACCCGACCGTCCACGCGACCGTAACCAGTGACCACACCGTCACCCGGCGTGCGCTGTTCGGTCATGCCAAAGTCGGTACAGCGATGTGTCTTGAACTTGTCGAGCTCCACGAAACTGCCGGGATCCACGAGCGCGTCGATTCGTTCGCGGGCCGTCAGTTTGCCCGCCTCGTGCTGCTTTGCAATTCGTTCTGCACCGCCGCCAAGCTCGGCCAGGCGGTTGAGTTCTACGAGGCGTTCCTGATTCGTCGTCATTGCCGATTCCGTAACAAATCCTGGTAAAGTGACAGATAGCGCACGGCGGCGCCCTGCCACGAAAACGCGCGCGTCATGGCACATCGTATCGCGTTCTGCCAAGTGTCACGATGGTCTCGGGCACGCACCGCGTCACGCAGGGTGTCGGTCAGCGCATCTTCGTTCACGGATTCACAGACAAACCCCGTTCCGTGCTCGTGCACGCGGCAGTCCAGGACGGTATCCACGATTCCCCCGACGGGCGTCACCACCGGCAAAGTGCCATAGCGCATCGCCTGAAGCTGGGTGAGTCCACAGGGTTCGAATCGGGACGGCATAAGCAACAGGTCGGCAGCACCAAGAAGGCGCCGGTGAGTTCGCTCCGACCACGACGCCTGCCAGGCCACGCGCCCGGAGTGTTCGCGCACCAGCTGACGTGTCTGCTCCTCCAGATGACCATCACCAGCGCCCATGAGAAGCACAACCAGATCGTTATCCTGAAGCGCTCGGCGCAAGGCGCCAAGCGCCAGATCAACCCCCTTTTGCCAGGTCCATCGGCACGACATCACGATGAGCGTAGAGCTCGTTGACGAATGAAGTCCCGTATCGTTGAGCAATCTTCGGCGGGCGGCACCTCGGTTCGCGATGGTGTCGGCGCTGAAGTGTACGTCAAGCGCATCGTCGCACGTTGGATCCCAGCTCTCACCGACGCCGTTCAGGATGCCCTCCAGCGAGCGGACGTCATGACGCAATACGCCGTCCAGACCCTCTCCAAAGGGGGGCGTTAACACCTCTCTGGCATACTGCGGGCTCACCGTCGTGACACCGTCGGCCAGACGAAGCGCGAGTTTGGTCAGGTTGAGCTGCCCGTAGAACTCCGCATGGCTCCGCAAAGACGCGGAGAGGTCAAGCAACTCGGCCCACGCCGATGAAAACCTGCCCTGAAACGCCAGATTATGAATCGTGTACACCGACCTGGCGGCCACATTGCGTTCGCGCAGTAGCCCGATCGCCAGCGCGGCCTGCCAATCATGAGCATGCAGCACCTCAAAGCCAAAACGAACCACCAACTCTACAGCCACGGCGCTCAGAAAGGCGAATCGAACAACGTTGTCCGCATATTCACCTCCGTGGATCGAATATGGGCTGGGGCGATCAAAAAGCGCGGGGATATCAAGAAGCCAGACGTGACTGGCCGATGATGGACTGACCACACGCCAGTCGTATTCCCAGACCCCAAGTCGCAGGCGGCCAGTGGTAACCTCGCGTGTCGATGTCCCAGAGAGGTCACGATAGGCCGGCGAGAGCATGATGGCAGTCACGTCCTGCTCTATCTGTGCGACCGGCAGGTCACGCG
>JAGWVZ010000056.1 GCA_018970625.1 Myxococcales bacterium
CCGCTTCAACGGTCTCCAGATCCCGAAGTTCTCCGATCAGCACCACATCGGGGTCCTGCCGAAGCACATAGCGCAGGGCGGTCTTGAAACCGGCCGTGTCTGACCCTATCTCGCGCTGGTTCACAATCCCCAGTTTGTGGGGGTGCAGGAACTCAATCGGGTCTTCCACCGTAATGATGTGGTGAGGTTTGTCGGTGTTGATCTTGTCGATCATCGCTGCGAGCGTCGTCGATTTGCCCGACCCGGTGGGACCTGTCACCAGCACCAGACCTTTCTTTCGATTGGTAAAGTCCTGAATCACCGGCGGCAGGTTCAGCTCTTCGAACGTGCGCACCTTGAAGGGAATCTGACGAAAAACTCCCGAAACGGCGCCACGTTGCATGAACACGTTCGCTCTGAAACGAGACAGTGACTTCACACCAAACGACGCGTCCAGCTCATTTTTTTCTTCAAACGCCTGACGTTGAGAGTCCGTCAGCACGCTGTAACAGAGCTGCCGACAATCCTGACCGGTCAGAGGCGGCGCCTTGATTTCAACCAGTGACCCATCAACGCGAATGCGCGGAGGGCTCCCGACCGTGATGTGAAGGTCGCTCGCGTCGCGTTCGACCATCAGTTTCAGCAGCTGGTGGAGATTCAGTGTGGACATGACATACCCGTGATGACAGGCCGAGCCGCAAATCAGTCAGGAGCGCTACAGCGCACAACCTCGGCCATCGACGTGGTACCTTCGAGCAGCTTCGTCAAGGCGGCCTTGCGAAGCGTCTTCATGCCCACGCGAATCGCCTCGGCCTTCAGTTCCGTCGCTGAGAAGCCCTGCAGAACAGCTTCCTTCAGCGCGTCCTTCATCACCATGACCTCGTACAGCGCCACGCGTCCCTTGTGTCCGCCACCGCCGCACAGCTTGCAGCTCGGGTTCTGACCCTGCAGGATCTGCGCGGTGGACATCAACTCGTCGGGGATTTGCAGTTCACGCATCGCCGCTTCATCTACCGAGATAGGCGCTTTGCACTCCGGGCAAAGCTTGCGCGCCAGACGCTGCGCCAACACCATGTTCACCGCGGCAACAACCAGGAACGGCTCAATACCCATGTTCAGCAGGCGCGAGATCGTCGACGGCGCGTCGTTCGTATGCAGCGTCGAGAGCACCATGTGACCTGTCAACGCCGCCTTGATCGCGATCTCAGCGGTCTCGAAGTCACGGATCTCACCCACCATGATGATGTCAGGGTCCTGACGAAGGAACGAGCGCAGCGCCGCAGCAAAGTTCAGCCCCACAGAGTCGTTGATCAACACCTGATTGATGCCCGACAGGTTGAACTCGACCGGGTCTTCCGCAGTCGAGATGTTCTCGCTCACCTTGTTCAGTTCGGCGAGCGCCGAATAAAGCGTGGTCGTCTTGCCCGAACCCGTCGGACCCGTCACCAGACACATGCCATAGGGGCGGTGAATGGACTCCTTGAAATCCTTCAGCGGGCCCGGTTCAAACCCCAGCTTGGTCATATCCAGCTGCAGGTTCGACTTGTCGAGAAGTCGCATGCAGATCTTCTCGCCGAACAGCGTCGGGAGCACGGACACTCGATAGTCCATCTCCTTGTTGCCGGGTAGCTTCAGCTTGATGCGACCGTCCTGCGGAAGGCGTCGCTCCGCGATGTCCAGCCGGCTCATGATCTTGATACGCGACGACAGGGCGTTCTTCAGCTTCAACGGCGGTCGCATCACCTCACTGAGCATGCCGTCCACGCGGTAACGAACCCGCATCTCCTTCTCGTAAGGCTCAATGTGAATGTCCGAAGCCTTGATCTTGATAGCCTCGACCAGAATGTGGTTCACAAGCTTCACGACCGGAGCTTCATCTGCAGCCTTTTCAAGGTCCGTCAGGTCGATCGCGCCGCCCGTGTTTTCGGTCTCCAGCTCGACATCGTCGGCGTCCAGTTCGCCCAGAATGTCTTTCAGGCCACCTGACTTGTCCACCTCGGTGTAGTACTTCACGATCGCTTCGCGAATCGCGACCTCCGACGCGACCACCACCTCGATCGTGTAGTTCGTCAGGAACTTCAGGTCATCAATCGCGGTCAGATTCGCCGGATCGGCCATGGCCACGATCAGCGTACCGCCAGCACGGTTGATCGGAATGCACAGGTGGCGCATGGCCATCTCGCGTGGAACCAGATCCACCACTTCGCGCTTGATGTCGAACTCGTCCAGTCGGATCGACGGAACGCCGTATGTCTTCGAGAGAAACTGCGTGAGATCGGTCTCTTCAACGAAGCCCATGCGCGTGAGCGTGTAGCCCAGACGCTCCCCGGACTCCCGTCGCATTTGTTCGGCTCGTTGCAACTGCGCCAGCGAGATCAGGTTCTCGCGTACGAGAAGCTCGCCCAGTCTGTCACCAATCGCCATCTGCTCCTCACTGATAGGTACATGTTCGTCTGCCACGGTTGTACCGATGGCCCACTCATTCTGTCAATCAACGCTCCGGCATTCCCACTTGTTGCGACATGTTGCACGCGGGTATCGTAAGACGATTCAGCTGAAGCCGCTGCCATGCCCGGCACTGAATCCCCGGTGGCCACTCGGCCGGCGGGACTTCAAACCGTAGAAGCGCCGCCAGCGCGCGTGTCTGGTCGCCGTGGTTCGCCAGAGCCGCGCTCAGGCCGGGGACGTCTGCCAGATCAAGCGGTAACGCCTGATCCAGCGTGTCGAGCGCCCACTGGCGTTGCTCCGGTGTCGAGGAGGGACACTGACCCAGCAGCGACGTCATGACACGCACCGCCTGAGGTGCCCGCGTCCGTAAGGTCCAGTCCCATGTCGCACGAAATGCGTCGTCGCATAACCCGAGTCCGGCAGACGCCATCGCCAGCCGACGATGTCCGGCACCCAGCTCCGGGCTGAACTGCACCAGCTGCGACGCAAAGCGATAGGCCGCCCGCATGTCACCCACCTCCATCGCCACGTCGGCGCAGCGCGCCAGCGCCGTCCGACCCTGCTCTCCTGTTGTGGTCCACTGTTCCGCCATCACGGCACACGGTACCTGCATGCGCTCCCAGTCACCCTGATCACCATAAATGAACAGCAGGTTGCCCAGCGCACGCGAGTTCATCGGCGCATGGGCGATGACCTCCTCGTAGAACACCTGCTCGTTCTGCCAGTCTGCGTTTCGGGTCACCACCTGCAATGCCATCAGCGCCACGGTCGCGGCCAGAAACAGGCGCGCGGCTGCGAGCGCACGCGCCGGCTCAGGCGCGATCCGAAGCAGGCGTAACGCGACGGCGACGACTGCCAGAACCAGACCAAAAAGCGGAATGTACAGGTAGTGCTCGGCGTACAGCTCATGGTGGGGAATCAGATGGCTCACCGGTGCCAGTCCAACCAGCCAGAACAGAAGCCCCCACGCGGCTACCGGCTCGCGGCGCCACAGCCACGCCGATCCTCCCAGAATCGAAACCACCAGCGCCAGACCCAGCAACGCCCTGCCATCTGTCAGGCTGTATGCCAGCGGAATCGTCTCGGGGTAATAATCCCCAATCAGCGGGGCCAGCATGAGCGCATGCCGAATATACTGCACCTGCAGCATCGCGATCGTCGCCAGGTTCGATACGAAACTGCCTCCCCACCACTCAAACAGGTCGCGCTGGCTGTAACTCTGAAACACCCCACGTTGGAGCACGTACAGCACCGCCAGCAACATGCCCGCAATCAGGGCGAACAACACCCCGCGATGTTCCCTCAGCAAACGGGCAACCCCGTCGCCTCGCAGCAGCCATAAGCCGACCACCACCGGGATGATCACCGTCGATTCCTTGCTCAGGAACCCGAAGAGCGTCGCCCAGAGTGGAACAAGCCACCACAGACCGCCGCGTTCGCGTGCCACAAACGCCGAACCGGTCGCCACAAACGTCCACAGGCCCGCCAGAATGTCGCGTCGCCCCGAAACATAACTCACGCTATCGGTTTGCACCGGGTGCATGGCCCACAGCATCGCCACCGTCGCACCCGCCAGAATCGCCCGCCGGTCGGGCTGAATTCGACCGTCCTCGCGTGTGCCCAGCACGATCGTGGCCAGCCCTCCGGCCGCCAGCATCACGAGCACGTGACGAAGGATGTTCCCGACGTGGTACGCCGCGAAGTCTCCGCGCCCAAACCAGTAATCCACACCGTACGACATGTAGCGCAGCGGCCGATACGCACAATGATCGCCCGACGCGAAACTCAGCGTGCGACGTAACCCCGCGAGCGAGTCAAAGCAGCCCGACGACGACACCAGAAACGGGTCGTCAAAGATCGGCTCGCCGCTCACGGCACCCCACCACGACACCACAATCAGGGCGCCAATAAAGGCATACAGTGCGGCAATCACGCGAGTCGCCAAGGCCACAGGTCCGGTCTGCATCGGGAAAGCAACCGCCCGATGTAGACGCACATCGAGCGCACAACAGCCGGTGGTGGTTCAGCCGGCTCAGGCATCGTCCACCTGCGGGGCGCGCAAAATGGTTTGTCGAAGCCCGAACGTGCATGTACACCGCGCAGGCAATCCCGTCCACTTCGCGCCACCATCGCGTTCGCCCAAGGACCCGCCATGACGTCGACGCCATCCCCCACCGCGGGACGGCCCACCGAACGAGAGCCGTTCGGTATCACCTATGACCGACTGCGCCTTGATCGGCTGCTGACTCGCCTGGTTCGTCTCCACGGCATTCAGACCGCCATCGAGCTGCCGGCTGACGGATCCAAGGCCATGCCCGGTATTTACAGTCTGGCGCTGGCCAGGGCGGGCGTGCAGGTCACCCTCTTCAATCCCGAACCGCAGGGCGTCGCCGTATTTGAACGGCTGGGCCTCATGCACAAAGTCACCATCGCGCAAGGCAGTGACCCGTATCATACCGGCCTCGATCCTGCGCAGTTCGATCTGGCATGGAACTTTGTCAGCGCCGCCGTGCGGCCTGATTTCAATGGGCAGATCGCCGAGATGAAGCGACTCTCGAACCGCTTCGTCATGACCGTGCACATGAACGGGTACAACTGGGGGTTCCCCTGGCACCGGTTCCTGCACCGCGCTTTCAAGCTCCCCTGGACGCACGGCGAGACCGAGAACTTCTTCCCCGACCACGTACGTCGCATTTATCGTGGCAACGGGCTCGAACCCATCGACTTTGGCCTGCTCGACATGCCCTGGTGGCCCGATCCCCCCGGCTTCCGCGATGTACGCCTTCACCTCGAAGGCCGTGACGACGTGACCTCGGCCGACTGGACAGCGCAGATTGAGGAGGTCTACGCCACAGGTCGCGTGCCACTCGCCGGGCGCATCCTGGAGCGCATCGAGGACGCCGCCATTCCGCGGCCGGTGCGCAATGTCTTCAGCCACCTCTTCTTTGTCATGGGCGAGCGTATCCTGCGATGACAGCCCCCGTGTCTGGCCACCCTGACAAGGTGTCATCCGAGTCAGTCGGACTGGCGGATGCCCACTCGGCGGGTCCACACTCCATCGCCGTGCCCGAAGTGCAGGCCGCGCGAGCCCTGCGGCTTGCCATGGCTTTGCTGCTCGTCGTGATTTCGCTCGCCACGATCTGGCTGCCCGCCTGGGTGCCCGGCACCGACATGCCCACCCACCTGATGATGGCCGACCTTCTGGCCCACCCCGATCGTGCCACCGACCTCGTCGTGCGCCATTACCCGGCGACCTCGCAGCTGAGCGTCTGGCTGACCATGCCCTTCGCGCTCATTTTTCCGCTGTCCGTCGCCGGAAAAGCAGCGCTCACCCTCTTCTATGCGACCTACGTCGCGGCAAACGCGCGGCTGGGTTCCCGTTTCGGCGCCTGGCTTCCCGATACCCTGGTCTGGTCATCGGCGATGTTCTTTGGCTTCTGCTATGCCATGGGGTTTACAAATTTTCTTGTCGCCGCAGCGGCCGGTTCCATGTTTCTCGCGACCGTCCATGATCACCTGCAGGGCCGCAGCACAGGCTCGGGTTTGCACATCCTGTTCTGGTCGCTTCTGTGCATGCATGCACACATCATCGTGTTTGGTATGTTTGGCCTGCAGGCGCTCGTACTGGTGGGGCTGCTACCTCGCCCGGCTGGTTCAGGCGCGCCTGCCCGTACATACGCCGCTCATTTCAGGGCGATGGTATCTCTGGCGGTTTACTCCCTGCCGGCGTTGTTGGCGACGGTGGTGATTCTGCTGGGCATTCGTCAGCCACTCGCCACGGGTTTTGATGATCAGATGTTGCGTGGGGTACGATTGCCGCTGTCTCAGCAGCTCGTGGGACTCATGGAGTTTGGGTTTGGCGGCTGGACAAACGCCGCCTGGTTATCGCTCGTCGCGTGGGTCCTGGTTACTGCGGCAGGATGTTGGCTGGCCAGACCGGCCATACGTAATCTGACCGCCGCAACAGTTCTCCTGTGGGCCGCCGTATACTTCCTTGTGCCTTTTCACCTTGCCGGCTGGGCCTTCGCACAACCGCGCGCCCTGCTGCTGCTGTTTCCGCTTCCGTTGCTATTCGTCATTCGTCATGTGCACGCATCGGTGGCGCTTGCCAGCGCCGGCATGGTTGCGCTCGCCCTGCTGCTCGCCATTCCCCCGCAGGTGCATGCCGGGCGAATCATCGCCACGCAGATCACCGAATTTCCCGTGCAGCCGCCTGGCGTCATGATGATCGTGCGAACCCCCATGGCGCGCGTCGCTGCGTCTTCGTGGGTGGAGCCCTTCCATCACGTGGCATCGTATCGGGCAGGGCAGGGCGGCATTATGCCCCACATGATGCGTTTTAATCCGTGGATGCACTCCGTTACCGTGAATCCCGACCTTCAGGTGGACTGGTCGCTGGCTCCGGCAGAGTTTATTGGTCGGTCGCTGGACTGCGAACAGTTCGCCGATTGCGAACGCAACGCGCTGCTGCTGGCCGACCGCGTCAGCATTCAGCATGAAGGTTTTGACTCTCTGGTGATACTACCTCCGCACCCGACGGTCAGCGAGCGACTGATTGTGCGCGGGCAGTCCATGGAAACGCCGGGTCATTTTCGACTACAGGAGGCGCGGGGCGTTGTTCGTCTGTTCAGAGAGCCCGGTCAGGTTTCGGTACCACTCACAATACGAATGTCCTGGCCAGATACGCTCGGCCTTCTGGGTGAAGTCAACTGGACGGCCGAGAGCCTGTCGATGGATGTCGGACCCGTTCCATCTGGCCCCGTACAGTTTTCCGTGGTTTCGCGAGTGGACTCAGGCATCCTCTTTGACGCCATGACCGAACTCCCCAATGGTCCGTTGCAGGTCTCGATTACAGAGTTGGTGCCCCCGTAACGAACCGGCGAAAGTGCGCATGCGGGTCATTCATTTTTCAGGACGTCGCTGCGGATATGTTCCACGCATCCAATCACTCAGAATTGCGAAGCGTCCGGTGATCCTCGTCGTGATTCAAGATGAATATCCAGATTTTCGGGAGGTAATTCGATCCGGTCCGCGAGCAGGTACGCGCTTGTGGGTAATCCAAGGGTTCGGGGGTCTCGCGCACGAACAATGGTACGCTGCCACGCGCGCCTCTTGAGGTGACGTTCGCCCAGATCGACCACCATCAGCTGATCAAGTTCGAACCCTTCATCATCGGTCAACAGAAGGACCCGAGGCCGGTTGAGCGGCTGTAAGCCTTGTCCGACTCCCATCACGAGCGCGTACTCGCCTGTGTCGAGTTCTACCAGCGTGCCGGGTGGGAACTTGCCAATCAGACGAATCAGACTGCGAACGAGGGCCAGATCGAGCTGCGTACCTCCGAGACGTCCGGCCAGTTTAATGGCCTGATCGGGTGTGTAATCACTTCGCCAGGCGCGTACCTGACAGAACGCATCGAACACATCGACGACCGAAATAATTCGGGAAAACAGATGCGGCCTGTGGTCTGCAAGTCGAGGATAGCCTTGTCCATTTGCCCAGCGGTGATGTTCAATGGACGCAATGGCACGCTCAGCAATCTGCGGGTCGTAGCCGAAGCGTTCCACCAGATGGCGCGCGCCCATCAGCGGATGCGATTGCAGAATATCGCGTTCTTCTTCGCTAAACGGCCTGTTCAGAGCGAGCAAACCCTGAGGCAATAGTGATTCGCCGACATTGTGCGATAGCGCAGCAATACCAAGGCGCACCAGATCGCGCCGTCGAAGGCCCAGCGTGCGTCCCAGGGCCACCGCCAGAATGGTCACCATGAGCACGTGCGCGGTGGTGGGCATGGAGGGATCGCGCAAGGTGGTCAGCAGCAACAGGTCTTCGGGCGAGTTTTCGGCCAGCTGCACAAGTCGCAATACCAGTGAGCGCTGCCGCCGGCGCGCGAAAATATCCAGATGAACCTGAACTGATGACGCGGTGGTGCGAAGCCCTTCGTCGAATAATTCGTGCACCTCTTTTCGGAATTTACCGCGATTTCCAAGCGAAGAATCATCATCGTCCGAGGGAAGAAATTCAATCCCGGGTATCGGTGTTTGTTGCCACGTCAGCGGTGGCGCCGTCGCTGACCGGCGTTGTAGCTCTCTGATCAGGCGTGCCAGCAGCAGCAGCGAATCTTCTGTGGTATCGGGATGAATAACAAAGCCACGCGCCTTGATTCCTTTCAGTGTAGCCGCGATGTGTTGCGCGGTTTCAAAGCTGCGCCCTGTGCATCGTACCCATACACCATCACAGAAAGAGTGACCGGCGGTGAACACAAATCGTGTGCTGTGCGCTCCGCCCTGCAGCTCTTTCACGTAGTGAAGAAGCGGATCGAGAACCGCTTTTACGGCTGCATTAATGGCATCATGAACGGCCATCTGCCGCACCAGAGAACCAAAATTCTGAAGGAAAGCGCGCGCACTTCCCAGCGTGCGGCGTCGCTGTTCCCGGTTTTGCCGGACAAGTTCAGATTCAACGACCTCTGGTGATGCGTCGCCTTTGTGGAGTTGACTCATGGGGTCTCTCCGGCATTTCGCATTTCCTGCAAGGCAAGCGCACAGGCGGCACGCCGCGGCCCCGACCAGGCCGAGGCTCCTTTTTCAAGCAGGCGTTGCGCTACCGGGTTACGGAGTGAGGCCAGGGCCCGTGCGGCGGCCTCCATCGTGGATGCGTCCCGCGGATCAGCGAGTAATCCCGAGCGCATATTCAGCAAATTGCCCAGAAAATCGATGGAGGAAGGTCCGAGAACACGGGCAAGCCCCTGACACAGATCGGTTTTGATACTGACGTTGGCATCGGGGAAATCCTCCCGCTCAATCAGACCGGTCAGGACAGGACCGGCGTTTCGAGGGCGATGTCGTGCAAGAATGTCCAGCGCTGCTTTTCGGACGGTGGCGACGCGATCCGATACGAGCGAGGCGATCTCGACCACTTCGTCGGCAGGAAGTTGTTCCCGGTAGAAGGGCAGCACTGCCGTACGAACGAGCGCAGACCGATGCCGCATGAGGGTCGCACGCAGGGCGTCGGGTAAACGGATATTGCAGGTGAGCGCAGCGTGTAAAATCGTTACCATCGTCTGCGGTGACGTCTCGGGGGTGTCGAGTATGGACAGCAGACGTTCGTCCACCAGTGACCAGAAGGTTTCCTGCATCGCGCGGGATTCTGCCCCCGTATTTTCTGTAACCAGCCCATCCAGAAACACGATGAGCACTTCGGGGGTAAAACGGGACACAAAGCGACTGAACGTGTACACGTCGCGCGCATCATCCATGCGCAGCACGCGCAACATGCGAGCGATGCGCATCGGGATCAGGCTGTTGCGCACCAGTTCGTGAATGTCCTGACTTGCGGCCGGCGCCATGTCGTCCATGGTTCTGGCCAGCCCATGCGCGTCCTCGATGAAACCGAGTAACGCGGTGGCGTCTCCCATCGCGTACAGCTGCTGCACGACCTGCTGCGCCATCGACATCGCCAGTGAGGGCGGCATGACCGGGTCACCGGCGACGATGGAGCGCAAAAGCAGCGTGCCCAACCGAGCCACGTGATCCCCGTCGCGCTCCATATCGAGTCGCTCTCGCTCGGGGGCCAGCGCACGGATGTCTTCATCTTCGGTGCGCGCGAGTTGAGCGTCCCAGTCACTGTCCTCGGCATGCAGGTCGTCGCGTCGCATGCGAGCGCCGCTGTCGGTGTTTCGGTCTCCCAGAGAACGGGCAAGGTCACGTTCACGATCCGCCTGCAGCCGCAGAAGCTGTTCGAGCATCGCTGCGGAATCCAACTCCTCCATTCGTCCCGAGAGCGCTTCCGCGTTCATCAGGTGATGCACTGCCTCGAAGGCGATGTGTTGAAACTCAGACTGGTACAGAATCGACTCGAGCGTTTCTTCCTCGTAGGCCGGCAAAGAAAGGTTAATGCGCAGCACGAGAAGAAGTCGAACCAGCTCGTCGCGCGTGAGTCCCGGGTCGAAACGAAGCCGCGCCAGTCCTTCGGTATGCAGATAATTGGCAAGACCCGGTCGGTCGTCTTTTTCGAGCGTCACCTGTTGCTGACCGTACCAGAAGCCATCACTCAACACGCGGAGCTCGACGGGTCCCAGAGACGCAATCGCAGCTTCCATGACGTGATGTAACTGGTCGATGATGCGCGTCGCTTCGGGATGCCCCGGCCCGTAGAGGCGCGTTTGGGCCACACAGGCGGACATGAGGTCTACGGCGCGGGTTAGCAGGGCGATCGCGTCGTCCGGCGCCACCGTGAGAGACGCCTGCGTCCAGTTGCTGCCCGTTGCCCGATAGTTGGAGCCAGTCATGGCGTATTAACCACGGAACAGTGGTTTACGAACATCCTGTGAGGGGCCATCGATCAGGCGCTGTACCCATGCGGCGAAATGCGCGTCCAGCAGCCGAATGCCAAATTCATAGGCGTAATCATTTACGTCTTCCAGAAACTCAAGCGCGGTAGCGTACCGATTCCGGGGGTCGGGCGCCAGAGACCGCATGAGCAGCGTCTCGATGCCTTCTGGAATGGTGAGGTCGTTTTCGATCAGGACTCTGGGGTCAAATCGAATAATCTGCTGCGCAATATCCCGAAGTGTACCCGATCGCTGAAAAAGGGGTTTCAGGCTGAGCATTTCGTAAAAGGTTACTCCCATGGCGAAGATGTCCGTCTGAACCGATGCAGGCGAACCCTTCCAGAGTTCAGGGGCAAAATAATGGGGTTTTCCAGCGAGGTCCGTGTCGCCCCCAGATTTACCGGCCGTGATGAGAGCGACACCGAAATCAGCTATTTTGACCGCTCCCTGACGCGAAATCAGAATATTACCGGGTGATATATCACGGTGGATAATACCCAGCGGCTGCCCTGTGGAGCCTTTGGCGCTATGCACGTAATGCAGGCCCTGCAGCGCCTCCCGAAACAGATAAAGCAGGTGTTTCAACGGAATGCCTTCACTTGCGCGGGCTGCCTTTTCGGCCATCCCCTCGAGGTCCATTCCTTCTACCCATTCAATGGTCTGATACAGTCGATCATGCACCTGTCCAACGTCCATGATGGCCACGAGATTGGGGTGGCGCAGCGCGGCGACAAGGCGGACTTCATCAAGAAACAGCTGGCGCATCGTGGGATCGGTATCGGATCCCGACAATATTGTTTTGACGACGCAGGGTACGGCGACTCCCACGTCGCTGAGCCGTTCAGCCAGATAGACCTCTCCCATACCGCCGCGGCCCAGTAGTTTCAGAATATGATAGCCGGGAATTGAAAATTCCTGACGGGCGGGTGGCTGTGCGACGACAGACGCGCGGTTTGTGACATTGCGCGAGGCGGTGCGCATGATCCCCTGTCCTGCACCGTTCGCATCGTCAGGCGATGAAGGTGACGTACCGCTCGGCAGAGAGACCGAGGCTCCTGCGTGTCCAGGACGGCTAACGGGCGTGGGCGCTGCCTGTGTTCCGGGCGTCTGGCTCGCTGGCGCAGAACGCGCTGTTGGAACGGCCGCAAGAGTGGGGCCAAAAGCATGCGAAGCGTCCGCTGTCGGAGCTGAGTGTGTTGGTGCTGCAGGTGTCGAAGGTGCAACATACACCGGACGCTGGACCTCGCGCGTCACAGCCGGCACGACCGGCATGGCGGCCTGCGAGCCGGACCGCTGGGTTTCCCATGTGGAGGGAGGCACGACCGGCATGGCAGGTTGAGAGCCAGGCCGTTGGGTCTGCCATGAGGCCGGTGGCACGGCCGGCATGGCAGGTTGAGAGCCAGGCCGTTGGGTCTGCCATGAGGCCGGTGGCACG
>JAGWVZ010000774.1 GCA_018970625.1 Myxococcales bacterium
GGAGCGGGTTCGATGCGCTGCACGCCGGTTTCGAACGTGATCGCTTCGTACAAGCCGAAGTGGCGGGCGTACGAACGCAGGTACTCATGCACCTGCCAGTGGCTCGGATACTGCGGATATGCCGCAGGCATCGGGAAATCGGTGTACTCGGTGAGCGATTTCGAGGAGATCAGGTGTGTGGAGCGATACACGCTGCTGCCTGGTTTGCCGAAGTACCAGTTGCCGCCGACGTCGTCGTTCTTTTCGAAGACGTCGCAGGCGATCCCATGCTGCAACAGGTTCTTCGCCGTCGTCAGGCCAGACGGTCCTGCTCCAACGATGCAATAGCACTGGTCCGTGTTCATGGCAGCGCATTATCCGCGTGGAATCGCTCAGGTCGCTGCGGATTCTCTGCGCACGCGGCGCCCCATGAGGAGCACCCAGAGCACGGCCAGCACGGCGGTGATTGATGTGCTCAGCAGAACGCCGCTGCTGGGCGAGCTGCGCTGTGCAACGAATCCCCAGATCGGACCGAACAGCCCCATGACGAGCGTAAAGCCCACCATGTCGAGCGCCATGACGCGGCCGCGCAGCCCGTCAGGTGTTTCGCGCTGCACATAGATGCGGCTCGAGGTCCACAGGTTGCCGCTGCCGAGGTGGCCGATGAAGATGCCGAGCGCGCCGAGCACGGCGAACGGGCTGGCGCCCCACGCGGTATAGCCCAGGATCGAAATGATGAATCCGCCGGACATGACGAAGAAGAAGTCGCGCAGCGTCTTCGGTTGAAGCACGATCGGCAGCAGCATGGGCCCGAGGAAGGAACCAGTGCCGCGCGCGGCGTACAGCCAGCTGGTGCCGACGTCGCCGAGGTGATACACATCGTACGAAAACACGGAATACAGGCCGGCGGTGGCGAAGGTAATCGCGAAAATCGTCTTCGCCAGCGACATGCCGAGCACCGTCGGCGTTTTCCACAGGAAGCGCGCTCCGTCGGTCAGTGCCGCAAAGGAAAGCCGGCCGGTGGACTGGCCGGGGACGTTGAATTGCCCGCGCACGCGCAGAATGAAATACGCGGAAAGTGCGAACGAAAGTCCGTTCACGATGAAGGCCGTTTCGCGGCCGAAGTACAGCGTGATGATGCCGCCGACGAACGCACCGAGCATCGAGACGCTCGCCCACGTCGACTGTTGCAGCGCGTTCGCAGCGGCGAGCTCATGCGGCTTGCACAGGTTCGGCTGCGCTGCTGCGATGGCTGGCCCGAAAATGGCCTCACCGATCGACAGCGTCGTTACGACAACGTAGGCGATCCACAGCGTATCTGCCGAGTGAACAAAGAGCAGCAGCAGAGCCACACATGCGCGCAGGAGGTCGATGGCAACAGCCAGCCGACGTCGATCGAAGCGGTCGGCCAGGTAGCCGCCGAAGGTGAGGCTGGCGAACGCATTCGGCAGGACGGTGAGTGTCTGCACGAGCGTCGCAGCGAGCGCATCGCCGGTGATGTGATAAATCAGACCGAGCAGCGCAACGGAATTGAACCAGTCCCCGAATTGCGAAATCACCTGAGCGATCCAGATGTTGCGAACATCGGCATTGTTTCTTAAAAGTGCGATGTATCCATTCAGGCCGCGAGGAAGTGCGGCAGGCGTAGCAGCAGACGACATAGCCATTGAGTGTACTTGTATGGTTCACTCAGGCTCAGGGTTGGGTGCATTCGCACGATTTTTCCGGGCTGGGGTGTGTTGCCCGGGTCTGCACCCCGGGCTGAATGAGTCACACCCCTTCGAGGCTTTTTGCATCGCAGTGACACCGAAGGGGCGTGGCCGCTTCCCGGCCCGGGCGAAAGCCCCGCAGGGACGCGGTCAGGCGCGGCCGGACACGCCCACATTGCCGGCGCGCATTCACCCCAACGGTGGAAGTGCCTTAATTTACTGCTGAGCGTCCATCCAC
>JAGWVZ010000775.1 GCA_018970625.1 Myxococcales bacterium
CACCGCCCCTCAGAGTCAGACTCAAACCAGGACATGTCTTCGCTGAACGACCACTCCACCGGCAATACCCGGTGGTACACCGTCACCCTGCGGTCGGGGTCCTGGCAACAGCTCAGATGAGACTGCCGGCCCGGCACCTTGAACACCTCCGTCTGCGGCCACTCGTGGTTTTCACAGATCAGGTGCAACGCAGCCTGCTCAAAAGTCGGCGCATAATAAATATCCCGATACCCAAGGTCGGCTGAACGCGGCCCGTCGGTGCTCTGTAGCGTAAATACACGCTCATCGTCGGGCTGCCCGGAGTCCTCGTCGCCCCGGTAAGGACGAACCGCCGGCTTGCGCGTCAACATGTGCCGAGGACGTGAAAAAATGGCCTCGTATCGGCATTTTACGTCGACCCGAAAGGTCGCCTGTAACCCTTCGTGTACCAGGGTCACACGGTCGGGCATGGCCGATGGCTCCCTGTAAAGCTGCGCCTCGGCAAAATATCCCTGAAATTCGGTGAACAGCTGCGCCTGTAATCCCCGCTCGTGCAGCTGAAACATTCCGCGCGATACCACCTCGTCGCCCTGCTGCAGGCGAATTTCACCCTGTGGCGTGGCGTCGCACGGCCCCCAGACCACCGGCTCCAGCATGGTGACGCCGCGGAGGCGAATGCGCAGGGTGGCGCGCAGCTCTTCCCATTCGCCACGCGTGCCGCCGGGCCTTATTTTTAGCCGCACCTCGCCGTTCGGCATGCGCATGCGCTCCGCATGACGGGTGACCATGTTCAGGATGGCCGTGTCGTCGTCTTCGATGGTCTCGATGATGGCGGTGGTGTCGGTGAAGAGGATGCAGGGGATGGTCATGCGAGAGTCGGGGTGGGGGGAGATCAGGCGGTGGGGGGGTGTTCGGTGATGGTCCAGGCGATGTTCCAGTCGATGCGGGCGTGCCAGATTTCGGTGGTGCCGCGCTTGTGGGTGACTCCCGAGGCTTTTTCGGGGTGGGGTGCATTGTCGAGCAGACCGTTGGCTTGCAGGGTGGGGAGGTGGTTCGCGGCGACAGTGTAGGGGTCGGCACCGTCGGGGACTTCGAAGGTGGCGATGGTTTCGTAGCGGCTGTTGCAGAAGTGTAAGAGCGGGGGAAGGTCGGGGAGCTGGTTTCTTGGTTTGCTGAAGAGCAGCTCGGTGCCGCTGAGCGAGACGCCGCGGAAATGGCGTTGGAAATAGCGAATGAAGGTGTGGGTTTCGTGGTCGCGGGTGGCGACGAGGGTGATGCGTTCGGCGTTGAGCGCTCCGACGTCGGGGCCGTGGGTGACGAGCAGGTAGTCGAGGGCGCGGTCGACGTCCTGAAGCGCGATGTCGTGCTCCATGTGCTGGTCGCCTTCGGTGACCGAGATGGTCCAGGGGGCGCCGATGGCGCGGCGGGCAATATCGTCATTTAATGGCATGGGTATTCCGTTGGCTGAACGTGTTCAGGGTAAAATCGGGGGAAATAGTGCTTGTGTTGGCTTGAATGCCCGGTTCCCCTCGCGGAAGGTTTTGCGCGCGTGAAAAGGCGACTGGTGTGTTGGGGTCGAGCGGGGTCAGAATGGGTCGTCGACCCGGTACTGGCAGGTGAGGGAGATGTCGGCTTCACAGACCGGCTTTCTGTTTCGCATGCACACGACCTGTGTGGGCGTGCACGCGCGCCATGCACGGTCTTCTTCGGTGTTTTTGATGTGGCGCAGGGCCAGTTGCACAATCTGCTGCTGCAGCGGGACGTCGGCTGCGGCCCGCCACGTGTGCAGCGGCTCGTGGTCGGCGTTGAGCAGCGTAAGCGCGCAGCCGTCGTGGCCTGACTCCGGCCAGACACCGTCGCGCAGGTGCAGCTGCAGCTGAATATTGTCGCGCAACACCACCAGGTTGGTGAACGTGTTGATGTTCTGGTGAATGAATTCCTT
>JAGWVZ010000057.1 GCA_018970625.1 Myxococcales bacterium
CTACCCCGAGATGATGGACGCCTCGGGTACGACCTTTGCGTTGTTTCTGCGTAACCTTGACCACATGCATGAGCGCATGCGGGTGAGTTTTCCGGACTACCGACCCCCGTCGTTTCGTGTCGTCGACCTCGACGAGTCGACCATGCAGGTCGATTATTACTCGGCCCGTGCCGGTCTCATTCCCTTCGTCGAGGGGCTGTTTCAGGGAGTGGCTGGTCACTTTGGCCGTAGCCTCACCATTACGCATGTCGCCGACGATGCCCACGGCCTGCCCTGTCGCCGCATGAAGTTGCAGCACGGACCGCTCACGCCATGACCGGCGAACCGGTCACACTGACGACCGATACGCTTGAGGCCTTGCTTCCCTTCCACATCCGATGGAGCGCGGCAGGCAGCCCGGTGTACGTCTCGCAGGCTCTTCGGCGATTCTGGCAGTTTGAGGGCGCCGCTGCACAGCTCGCTGTGACGATGACCCGTCCCTTCCATGCGCCGTTTGCAGCTCGCTCGTTCGAGAACCTCACGGGTATGACCCTCGACGTTCACAGGGGAGACGCCGAGCGAATTCTGCGCGTTCAGGTCTCGCACCTTGGGGGCGAAGGCGGGTGGTTGCTCGTAGGATCGCCGCTGGTACGCACCATCAGCGATTTGCGCGCAAAGGGTCTGGCTCCCACCGATCTGACTCAGTTTGGCGTGGGCGACCTGTTAATCGCCAACGAAGCGGCCGCCTTGGCCCAGGCAGCCAGCGAGCGAGCCGCTCGCGACCTGGCAAAACGAAGCGACGAGCTCGAGGGCGCCCTGCGCGAAAAAACCTCGCTCCTTCAGGAAGTGCATCACCGCGTCAAAAACAACCTTCAGATTATCTCCAGTCTGTTGGCGTTGCAGACCGAACATCTGGCTCCCGAATCCCCCCGCGAACCATTCGTTGAGGCTACGCGGCGCGTTCGCGCGATCGCGCTCACCCACGAAATGCTCTACGGAATGGAGTCGTTGGCGCAGATCGACCTCGGCGATTACGCCAGACGCCTGTGCGAAGTGCTGCGGTCATCCATTGCCGGCGATAGCCGCATCGAGGTGCTGTCTGATCCGGTATTCGTGACGCCGGTTCAGGGCGTGCCTGCCGGGCTCGTCCTGAACGAGCTCATCACCAACGCGCTCAAATATGGGCGCGGCGTTGATGGCGCTCCGCCCGCGATTCAGGTGACCATCCGTGCGCTATCGGACGGCTTCTCGCTCTCGGTTCGCGACCACGGTCGAGGGTTGCCTGAAGGCTTCAACCTCGCCAGCAGCGATCGACTGGGTCTTACCATGGTGCGCGCGCTCGGTCGGCAGCTCGGTGGTCATGTGCACGTCTCGGATGCAAACCCGGGCACCTGCTTTATGCTCTTCGCCACCATCCGCGATGCGGCGTCGACGCGTTGATTCGTTCTCCATTCATCGCCAACGCTGCACAGCGTAGACCCATGCCATGGGCTTGCGTCGTTAACGGCTGTGTGTATATGAGTCCGGCGGGTGTGTGGCAGGGCGCTCGTCGTTCGCTGTGTTTGCTTGCCCCGAGTCTCACTTTACGTACCGAGGTCGCATGAGCGCAGTTGCAGGGGTCGAGTCGCCATCCGAACGAGTGCGGGGACTACTGGAAGCGCAGCGTGTTCACAACGCCGAACCGGGGGCCACGCTGGTGGGTCATGCGGGCGAATGGGCCGTGCGGCTTGATCCACGATTGCAGCAGGGCGCAGTGTCGCACCCCGAAGCTGCAACGAACACTCCACTCGCTGTGACGCTGCTTCCCGGCGCGCTGGCTCGGCCGGCCACCGACGGGGGCCTGCCATGGATCACGTTTAATTCCAGTATTTTGCCTCGTGTGCAGGCCGACGGAGATGGGGTGGTGTTGTCATCATCCAACGGGCCCCGCTACGCTACCCTGCGCGAGCTCGGTCGTGGAGGCATGGGCGAGGTGGATCTGGTGGAAGACCGCGACATTGGTCGCACCGTCGCCATGAAGCGGTTGCTTGCCGATCAGGACGGCCTCGACGCCGTCGCTCGCTTTGTGGACGAAGTGCGCACAATCGGCCGCCTGGAGCACCCCAACATCGTGCCGATTCATGACGTCGGCATCGACGAGCGCGGCCGCTTTTTCTTTGTGATGAAATATGTCGATGGCGAGACGCTGGAGACCATCATTGAGCGACTTCGCGCGGGAGATGCCGCCTACGTTGCACGCTTTGACCGCACCCGCCGGGTTGAGATTTTTCAGCAGATTCTGCGCGCTCTTCAGTTCGCACACGGCCGCGGCATTATCCATCGTGACCTCAAGCCGGCCAATGTCATGGTGGGGCGCTTCGGTGAGGTCGTGCTCATGGACTGGGGAGTGGCCCGAACCTTTGGTCCAGATGCTGCGGCGATCGACTCTGCGGCGCTGGGCTCGCCGAGGGCTTCGAGCGATGAAGCCGGTGGCTCGGGAATCGGACGCGCCATTACAACGGAGGCGGGCGCGCTCATCGGTACCCCGTACTACATGTCGCCCGAGCAGGCGCGAGGCGAGAACGACACGCTTGACCAGCGCTCCGATCTGTACAGCGCCACGTTGCTGTTCCATGAGTGGCTGGGGTTAGAGCACCTTCGCGCTCATCACGATTCGTTGCTTGGCCTGTTGGTGGCGGCCGTCTCGGAGCCGCCTCCCAGCGTCATGCAGCTCTTTGCTCGCTACCGAACGCTGGGTATCGGCGCCGAGTACGCGCACTTTGTCGGCAAGGGGTTGCAGCTACAGCCTGCCGATCGTTACCAGTCGGCCGCCGACATGCTGGATGACCTGCATCGCATCCTCGCGGGGACCTTCCGGGTGCAGTGCCCCGTGACGTTCATCAAGCGTGTCTTCCTGGCCCTGTCCCATCAGGTCGATCGGGCACCGGGTGTCGTCATTGGCGTCGCCATGACGACCGCGCTGGGGATGCTGCTGCTACTGGGCTACGTGGCTGCGGATCTCATGGCAACGGGGATGCAGGGAGCGCCGACACCGCCAGGATAACCGCCGCCCTGCCTACAGCAGGAAATCGGCGAACGACAGGTGTGCGCTTCGCTCAAGCCGGTCGGCGACCTGCTGCGCCGGGGCCAGGTCCAGGTGCCAGTGGTGCTCGCGCAGGTCACCTGCCAGCCGGTGGCGCAGCTGTCGAAAGCGCTGCAGCGTCGACAGGTAGGCCGCTTTCCAGATGGGCAGCCACGGGCGATGATCCATAGGGTTGCGCGACAGCAGCCAGCGCTGACGATTCGACGGCAGGAACGTGTAGGTGCTTACATCGGGGTATTTACGAAGCTCGGAGTCGCGCGTGTTCTCGAACCGGGTGTACGAGATCGTGCGAATATTCTGGTCGATGTTGTAAAGCAGTCCCCGGCGGTGCGCGAGGCCGGGATGAGGCGAGACATAAGGCACGAACGGGTCCAGAATGAAGATGAGCGTGGCGTCCCGCTGGATGGCTTCCTGAAAGTCGGAGGTTCGCGTAATCGCGCCGTCTTCGTAATAACGGTCACCGATCTTCACCGCCGTAAAGGCCGGATTGATGCTCAGCGACGCCTGCACCGCCTTCGAGATGGGCACATCGCGATGGTTTTCGTCTCCGAAGAGCACGTGGCGACGATCATCCTGATCGGTGGCGCCAATATACAGGGGGCGCTGCAGCAGACTAAAGTCGTTGTGTCCGCCCCGAGCCAGCAGCAGGGAACGCAGCATGCGCTCGAACTGATACGACTGAAATGGGGCACCGATCATGCCGGTGGTCTCGCGAAACTGCTCTTCTTCGCTCAGTGACTGCCCCCGCACGGCACGCCATGCCCAGGATGCGGTGGAGCGGGCGGCGGTGCCCACCCGCCACGAGGCGTCGAGCACGTTCAGGTGGCGAGGGTTCAGCAGCGACAGGTCGAGCGGCTCAATGGCATAGCCGGGCACCCCGGCGACCGCCGCCATGATGTCCTGAATGCGGTAGCCAACGGCCAGCAGACTGGTGATCACCGCGCCAGCCGAGATGCCGAACAGCATGTCGAATTCATTGATCGGACGACCGCCCAGGCAATCCTCGATGCACTTGAGGGCGCCGAGCTCAAAAAAGATACCCGTAATACCCCCGCCGGAGGCGCAGATGGCGGTCTTGCCTGTTCGGCGCTGACCCACCAGCGACAGGGCTTCGTGCAGTACCCGTGTCGAGAACGCGTCGGAGTGCGCATCCCGGGTAATGGTATAGTCACCGTCGGGTCGCACGTCGCGAAGCACGTGGCGAACGCCCAGCGCGCCCAGCTCCAGCAGCAGCGAGTCAATGCGATAGGCATCCTCGCCCGAAAGCAGCACCAGAATGCGATGGAAGCCGTAACGCAGCTCAATGTCTTCGCCACGATCCAGATACTCGAGCAGTCGCCGGGCCCGCGACACGTCCTGCTCCATGTTCGCGGACCAGCGCAAGTCCAGAATCAGCAGGTTCACATAGTGCGACCTTAGGGTCTCCACGGCGTCGTCGAACATGAACGTGGGCACCACCTCGACACTGCCGCGCCCTTCGACCTCCAGCAGTGTGCGCGCGTCTTCCGACGAGCGGCGAACTCCTTCGGTCAACGTCATGCCGGTGAACAGGGCATCAAAGCGACGATGCTCCCCGCCAAACCACAGCAGACGGCATAAATGAGAGGGGGGGACCGCATAGGCGGCCGAGTACGAAATGGACACGGAGCACACTCGGGCAGGGGTCAGCGCAACGCGTGCTGCTGTAGCACGCGGGCGTGCTGAATGCATGGAACTCGTGCGTCGGCGGGGGTTGACGCAGTCGTCTGAATGGCTTTGAAACACCGGCGTTCGCGGTGGTCAACGGCGACGCAGCTCTGTTACCCCCAGAGGAAAAGTGTTGTTTCTGCAGGATGCACCGGTCTGGGTGCTGGCGCTGGTCGTGTTTGGATTGCGCGTTTGCGATGTGTCGATGGGGACGCTACGGACGCTGACCATTGTGCAGGGGCGCACGGCGCTGGCGATTACGCTGGGTTTCTTCGAGGTGCTGCTCTGGATTCTGGCGGTGTCGCAGGTCATCGTTCAGGTGAAGGACGAGCCGGTGTTGGCGGTGGCGTACGCCGCAGGCTTTGCGTGCGGCAATGGGGTGGGCATGTGGCTCGAGAAGCGGCTCGCCATTGGCTCGGTCGTGGTACGCCTGTTTTCTGCGCGCTCGGGTGACCAGATCGCCCGCCAGGTGCGCTCGGCAGGTCTGGCGTGCACCACCTTTGCAGGGGAGGGCCGCGACGGCGCGGTGACGCTGCTGTACGTGGCGTGCTCACGCTCGGACGCCGCGCGGGTCATCGAGCTGGCTACCGACGTAGACCCGTCGGTGTTCTACATCGTGGAGCGGTCGAGCGCAGGGATGCATGGTCGGCCGCAGGAGCAGCGCGTGCGTCTATGGGAGCAGGTGCTCAAGCGGCGCTAGGGTCACTGCGTCCAGCCCGGTCTTCCCCGTGACCCTGCCCCCGCACAGCTTCGGCTTCCCAGTGTTCGCAGAGTCGTGCTACAGCGGCCCCCACGTATTGTTTGGGCCCCATTCGAGGATGTCGCCGTGCAAGTTCTCGCCATTGGATTGAAAGAGCAGGAAAACGAGGAGCTTGAGCGCTGGCAGGAGACCCGCGGTTTCAAGGTCTGGGTTGCTGCGACGGCGCTGGCTGGCCTGCGCGTATTCGAGGAGTTCGAGCCCGACGTCGTGATTCTGGCGACGATCCTGTCGGACATGGATTCGGTGCGCCTGGCGCGCACCTTGCACGCGTGGAAGCCCAGCCTGCGTATCGTGTTCGTGGGCGCGCACCGCATTGAAGCGACGTATTTTTCGTCCATCGATGGTCTGCCGGGCGTGCAGTTTACCAACCGGCCGCTGGACCCCGAGGTGGCGCTCAGCCTGCCGGCGCGCGCACAGGTGATTGACGGGGTCGCGATGCGCGGCCCGCTGTCGGTGTCAGCGCTGGGCGCTTTCTTTGCCAGCGCACGCCGCAACGAGCTGCACGGTGCGCTGTATGCGGGCGCCGACGTTCATCGCCGGGTCGTGTACTTCGACTCCGGTGTGCCGAGCTACGCCAGCAGCATGGTCGCCTCCGAGACGCTGGGTCAGATGCTGCTGCGTTCGGGCCGCATTACGCGGGTGGAGTTTGACTGGGTACGCAATCTGCAGGCGGTCAAAGGCATTTTGCAGGGCGTTGCGCTCACCAAGATCGGCGTGCTGAATGAGTCCGAGCTGGACAGCCTGCTGCGCAGCCAGATGAGCGAGAAGATGTACCTGCTGGCCGCCATGGAAGGCGAGCCGTGGCACTTCGAGACCTGGACCCACCCGTTGCGACACCCGCAACGCTACGCGTTCAACCCGGTCCAGCTGCTCGTGGAAGGTGCGACGCGCGCCAACAGCTTCCGCAGCCTCGACGCCGACCAGTCGCTCACGCTGGCCGACCTGCACGCCGACCCGGTACTCGATGCGTTCACCGAGTGTGTCTCGACGCCGGTGCTGAATGCGTTGCAGGGCGGGGCCTCGGCGCAACAGCTGGCACCACTCACCGACAGCATCGAGCGCGCTCGGGCGATTGTCGGCGTCGCCCGCTCCATGGGACTCGCTGCAACGTAACGCACCCGGGAACGAGGCGGTTTGGTGCGCCCAAGCCGGCTGTCACGCTCGCGTCGGGTAATATGTCGCCCTGAAAATGCCCTGCCGGTTCGTCATTGGAGAGGCGGTGTGAGAGCCTCTCCCACGTATGTGGGCTGAACCGATTCTCGGGGCTGAATCCCGTCAGAGTGGGAACTGCCGCTCGAGCCGGTCGACGATGGCGTTTGCGATGCCAGCTTTGCCTTCGGCCCGGGTGGGTTCGGGCATGTCGCGCGACAGAATCCACGCCACCTGGGCATTGCCCTGGCTCTCTTCGCCGCGGTTCGCCACGACGACGGGATATCGTTCGAGGCGCGTTCTGGCGATGGACATGAGCGCATCGTGGGACAGCCCCTCCTGATACTTGAACGAGACCACAAAGAGGTTGGGGTCGAGTGCGCACGCGAGGTCGATCACCTTCTCGGTCGGTACGAGTGTGAGGGGTAGCTCCGACTGGCCGCTGGGGATTTTGCCACTGGCCGACTCTCGTGGCCGATAATCGGCGACGCCAGCCGAAAAAATGCCGGCGTCGTAGCCCTGCGCGACATGGCGGAGTACCGCGTCGCGATAGTCGTCGTAGGTGCGGGCGATCTCGACGGGTATCCAGGGCGCGGGGCGCCATGCGCCGTCTCCCAGAAGCAGCGTCGAGTCAGTTCCTCGCAGTAGAAGCTCCTCGTGAATCGCGGCACCCAGGCGGCCGCGAAACCGGTTCACGATGCGACGAACACCGTCAATCGGGACCGGGGTAGGGCCGGCCGTGACCAGCACACGTCGATTTCGGAGTGAAGATGAAGAGACCGCGCGACAGACGGCGGCGGTCAGAAGCTCCTCGTCAGGCAGGTTGTGTTTGCCCCATGCGTCCCGAGGCGCAACAAACCGGGCGCCCAGCTGCGCCAGTTTTCGCGCGGCGTCTTCCAGAATCGGGTGGTGCATGGAGCCATGCATGGTGGGTGCAAAAAGCACCTGCGTGTGACCACGGTGCATGCGGCCGAGCGCCGAAGCGAGGGCCGACGTGACGACGGTGTCGGCGATGCCAGCGGCCGCCTTGCCA
The DNA here is from genome assembly GCA_018970625.1 of Myxococcales bacterium. The sequence goes on from JAGWVZ010000057.1 coordinate 7,690, forward strand.
ATGGTGTTGTATGTGGCGGGGGCGACCAGCCAGGCCGAAAATCCCACACCGTCCGACAGGTGTTCGGCGCGCCAGGTAAGCTCGGTCACCAGTGGGTTACAGGTGGACCACTCCAGCGCCTCGCGCCCGACATAGTGCAGTGCCTCCTTTGTGCAGAAGGCTGTGACGTCGGCGCCGCGCCTTCTCAATGCCCGGGCGATCAGCGGTGCCTTCATGGCGGCAATCCCGCCACATACCAGCAACGCAACGCGGTGGCCGGCCAGATGCGCCGACACGGGCACCACGTCATGGTCGCCGATCGGTTGCGATGCCGGCGGCGAAAAGTCCCAGTCAAAGGGTTTCATGGCAGATACCGCAGGTGAGAGTGAAGCACGGAGGCCAGGGATGCCGCGGCACCGATCGCGGTCTGTAGAGCTGCGTCGGGTTCATGCTGCACGAGTCGGAGCGCTTGCTCAATGGCAGAGTTTTCATCTGGCAGCGGGCCCTGCAGCCGATCATTGACCAGGTTCAACAGCTCAAGCTGATCGAGATCATAGCTGCTTCGCCGTGCCATGGCCTCGTCCAGGTCGGGTACAACGGACACCGCGAAAGGTTCGCACGCAAGCACGGGTGCAATTGGGAAGAACGGCTGACCCGCGCCAAACCGAAATGGGCGGAGCGAGTGCATCTCGGGAAAATGGCTGATAAGTCTGTCCAGCGTGGGGTCCGTGAACGAGGCGTCTGCCACATGCCAGCGCCCGTCCAGCCAGACAGCACCCATGAAGTGGCGTACGCGCGGCGAGACGCGGTGATGCCATCGCGCGGGAATCAGGGCCCGAAGCAGGTGTGCATCGCCCACCAGCTCGGTAAAGCCGGCCTTGAATCCCAAAGCCCGCCACAGGGCGACCTGCAGGTTGCTCTTGGTCGTGCACATGCCCGTTCCAAGCCGCAGTGTCTCTGACGCGCGAATCCACCACGGCCCAAATCGATAGGGCATGCGGCGCACAAAGGCCCACACGTTTCTGGCCGACTCTTCGGCTGTGCTGCCGCGCAAGGCCTGTGCCAGCCGAACGATCGCCGGGTGGTCATGGTCACAAAAGTGCTCCGGTACGCCAGATGGAGCCTCAAACTTGCGAATGCGGGCGGGCAGCTCGCGCACGAGCGCAGCGAGCAGCATCGTGGCTGCCGCAGGGTCGTCTGTCAGTCGCTCAGCCGAGCATCGCCAGATCTGGCATGGCTCTGTGGCCACGACCGAAGCTGTACGGGGTACGTGCAGCAGGAAGCCCAGTTCGCCTAGGTGTGCGCCAGGACCCAGCCATCCGCCCGGAAAATCGACACGACCATCCACGAGCACCATCAGGTCCTGCTCACGGTGCCCCTCGCGGCACAGATGTGCTCCTGCAGGCAGCTGTTGCCACCTCCCCAGTGATTCCACACGAGAGGTATACGAAGACAGGTGTAGACCTAAACGTGTGTCGGTGAGGGACAACGTGCAGAGAGGCATAGGGCGCCACCGGTAAGGCCTGAGAAAAGCCGCAATCTGTCGTGGTAAGGGGCTCGTTCAATAGGCGACGCGATTTCGCCCCGCATTTTTGGCGTCGTACAGACGGGCGTCGGCGGTGACGAGCATGGCTTCGATGCAGCGAGGCAGTTCGGGAAATCCGCCCGTATCCTGAATCCACTGCAGGCGCTCGCAAACGCCAAGCGAGATGGTGACGGGTAGAGGTTCGCCATCCACCAGCACCGGCGCCGACGAGACAGCGACCCGCAGCCGCTCGGCCAGCGCAACCGCCACGTCTCGCTGGGTGTCGGGCAGGACAACGAGAAACTCTTCGCCGCCAACACGTCCGACCTTGTCGGTGGGTCGAACCGAAGCCTTCAGCCGCTTGACGACCTCGATCAGGACCAGATCGCCGACGGAATGCCCCCGCGTGTCATTGATATGTTTGAAGCGGTCGATGTCGACCGCGATCACGGCGACCGCAGACTGTTCACGCGTGGCGATGGTCATGTCCCGATGCAGGGCGTCCATGATGGCACGTCGATTCATGGCGCCGGTGAGCTCATCGACCATGGAGAGCTGCGCCATTCGTTCGTGATAGGCCAACTCGACGGCGTTGCGTCGCAGGAACTTGAACACATGCTCGCCCACCTTGATGAGATCGCCGTCTTTCAGAGAGGCGCTCCCGTGGAGTCGGGCCCGGTTGAGGAAGGTCCCGTTTCGACTATCCAGATCGACGAGCCGAAAACCATCCCCGTCCGGCTCAATGCGACAGTGTTGGCGAGAAACGGCCGGGTCATCGAGTGGATAGCTGCACTCAGGGTCCCTTCCGAAGATGAGCGCCTCTCTTTTTAGCACGTGACTGCGGCCAAACCCCGCTCCCTTGAGACATACGACGCAGGTCTCGGTCGGCAGCGACGAATCATCGTTCTTCGACGGGATGATCGTGGTGGTGGTAGGCACGTCCGGCACGGCAGTCTCACAGTCCTCAGTCTATGCAATCAAGTATGCACGAAGCGAAGCGAGAACTGCAACAATCGGTTGCGCCGTCGCAGGGCGGCAGCTCGCGCGAGCGCTGTGCGAACACTCTGGGGCCTTGCGGTACAAGGCTCCGCGTTCGCGTTCTGGCAGACGCCTTGACCGTGATCGGTGGTCGGCGGTAGCGACCGGAAGTGGTTGTAGGGGCAGTGACTCGCCGCCACTTCGCCGCTTACTGTTCAAGACGCTGCCGAATCAACGTGTCTGCATCGGCGGGCCACCCGTTCGCGAAGCCGGGGTCATGCACGATGTCCTCGACCAGCGCACGTCGCAGCTGTTCCAGCCGTTGCACGGTCGCGTACGGCACAGACGTAAATGCGACCAGCTCATAGAGCGGACGAAATCGCGATGGAGCGAGTGTCTCCAACGCCTGAGCCACCCGTTCGCGCATGGGGTCGAGCGGGTCGGGTCGGTGGTTCAGGTGCTCATAGTGCTGTACTGACATGGCAGCCAGTGCGTCCACATTCGGTCTGCGCTCGGCTTCGAACCACGGGAGCGCCTGGCTCCAGTCGTCGCCAAATGCGTCGAGCGCCTCATCGAGCACTCGTGCGTCTTCGAACCCGCAGTTCATGCCCTGACCAAAAAACGGCACGACTGCATGCGCGGCATCGCCAAGCAACAATACCCGACCGCCGCGGCTCCAGGGTCGGCAACGGACGGTCACCAGCCCAGCGGCCGGGTGATCGCGAAACTGCGGCCACAGAACCGATTCGAGCGGCATCAACTCCGGGAAGAAGCTTCGCAACAGGACGTGAAAATCCTCCTCGGTTCGTACGCTGTCGAACGAAGGCGTACCTTCCCAGGGTAAAAAAATGGACCCGGTAAACGACCCATCCGGGTTGGGAAACGCCGTCAGAAAGAAGCGATTTCGAGGCCAGACCTGAAAATGACCGTCGCTGAGCGGTATACCGCCGTCGGCCACGCTCGGCAGGCGCAGCTCTTTGTATCCCAGATCCAGCCAGAACTGCTGGTGCTCAAAACGACCTTCCTGAAGCGCGGCGCGCAGCACCGAGAATGCACCGTCTGCAGCCAACAGACGCTCGTAGGGAATCCAGAGTGGCTCGGCGGCGCGCGACGAGCCGCCGGCGCTCTCGTCTGTCTCTCGCGTAAAACCGATGCGCGCACCGTCGAGGTCCACCCAGCGACAGCGATGATTCCAGACAAATGAGATCTGCGGGTAGGCTCGGGCGGCTTCCACCAGGGTGGCCTGCAAACGGGCGCGGTCCACCGAGAAGATCGTCTCACCCGCACGGCCATAGGGTTGTTCGAGTCGGTCGCCGCGCCAGAGGTGAATGTGTCGGCCGCCGAGCGGCATGCCAATGCGGCGAATCTGCTCTTCAAGACCGAGCATGCGGAGCGTCCGCCACCCACGCTCAGAGACCACCAGGTGAACAGAACGACCACGTTCCGGTGCGACTACCGCCGGATCGCCACGCCGGTCGTACAAGGTGACCCGATACCCTCGACGCGCGAGCAGCATGGCGGTGACCGGCCCCACGAGGCCGGCACCCAGCAGGGTGACCGTACCACGATCGATCATGCGGTTGCCTCAAGCTCGCGCAACCGCGGCGTGACGTGTTGGTCAAAATCAACCATCATCTGCTCGACGCGCCGGGTGTTGTGGTCGTTGAAGTCGAACCAGAGCATGAGGGTGTCATCGAGGTGAAACCGCTCGTGAAGCTGACGGGCGACATCTTCGGGGTTGCCATAGACCGCGTTGGCCATGCCCTGCTGCAGTTTGCCCGGGTCCACCGTCCCGTCCATGGCGTGTTGCCAGGCGCGGGTGGCATGCAGCGCACGCTCGGTCGCGGCCGCCCGCTGGCTTTCGGGGGTGAGCCGAGGGTTGGCGTCTACGAAAACGAGTACGGTGCGTGGCATGTAGGAGCGGCGCCAGGCGCCGCCCGCCGGGTG
>JAGWVZ010000776.1 GCA_018970625.1 Myxococcales bacterium
ACCGCCGTTACCCGAATTCCGCGTGGGCGCAGCTCGGCTCCCAGCGCCTGCGAGAAATGGACGACATACGCCTTGGTGGCGGCATACACCGCAAAATGGGTCATGGGCGAAAACCCGGCGCTCGAGGCCACCTGCACAATCTGACTGTCAGCCGGCATGTACGGCAACACACGCTGCGTCAACTCGGTGAGCGCCCGAACGTTCAGGTCAATCATCTCCAGATTCTTTTCGGTCGCGACGCTGTCGAACGCTCCCATTTTGCCAAAGCCGGCATTGTTCACCAGCCACCGCACTCGTGGCTTTACCGTATCCAGCGTCGTGCGAAACGTCTGCAGGTCAGCCGCAGAGGTTAAATCCAGCGCCAGTACTCTTGAACGGGTCCGGGTGAGCTCTTCGGCCAGAGCGTGTAGCCGGTCAGACCTTCGCGCGATCAGCCAGATCTCATCCAGGTCGGCCGTCGCGTTCAGCTGACGGGCAAACTCTTCACCCAGCCCGGCCGATGCGCCGGTGACAATCGCGATGTTCATGGGGAATTCGAGGCGCGCATGATGTAAACGAGTGGGGTCGAACTAACGACTCCCATCGTCGTTTTCCAGCCCTCTGTGACCCCATGCCGCATCTGTTGTTGTCTCGCCAACTGCGTGAATCGACCACCGCCCTGATCATGGCGCTCCTGCTCTACGGCTGCAGCGTTGATCAATCGGATGGTGCCGTCACAACCGAAGCGGACGTCAACCCCGATGCCAGTGGGCAGGGCGGCGACCTGACCGACGTGCCCGCAGATGATGACGCCGGCGCTACCGACGACGTCGCGGCACAGGACGTGCCGCCTGATGACGTTGTGTCCGGCGCCGACGCTCAGGATGCTGCGCTGGAGCTGGATTACGATTCCGATGTGGCTGACGGGCTCGTGGAGACGGACGCGGCGGTCGATGTCGATGCCGCTGACATCATCGCGCCTCCGGTCTGGGACCCCTGCCCTGAACCGGGGTTCGCTCAGGAAGTGTTTCGCCTGCCCGAGGAGCTGACCGAGGTCTCCGGGCTTGCTCTCGCCTCGTCGGGCGACTTTCTGTGGATGCACAATGACTCCGGCGACTCGGCCACCCTCTACGGTGTGGACTTTTCAGGTGCGATCGTGGCGCGGTGGTTGCTGGATGTTCCAGCGCGCGACTGGGAAGACATGGCGCTGGGGCCTTGCGGCGCCGGGCTTGCCGACCCGTGTGTGTTTATTGGGGACATTGGCGACAACGCGGCTGCGCGTGAGTCCGTGCGCGTTTATCGTCTGCCAGAACCTCCCAGAGGTGAGGGCGACCTGACCGGCGTGCAAACCATGACGCTGCGCTATGCCGATGGCCCGCGCGATGCCGAGGCGTTGTATGTGGACGCGACGGGGCGCGTGGGCGTCATGAGCAAGGAGCCTGGTGAGACCGGACTCTATCGGGGGGCGTTCGAGGTGGGCGAAGTCGAGTGGGCTCGCTCGGCGACGATTGACCTGAGTGCGCTGTTTGCAGGTTCGGACGAGCTGCTGACGGCAGCAGATTATGACCCGGAGCGTGGCGCGATTCTGATTCGGACGTATTCGTCCCTGGCTGGCATGTTGTGGCCAGAGGGTGCAGGTCCGGTACCAGAGGGTCGATGGTGGGTGCTGCCGAATGGAGTCGAGTTGCAGGCTGAAGCGGTCGCGTGGGGCGATGAGGGGTATTGGCACGTGGCCGAGGGGTCTCGGGCGCGGGTGTACCGAGTGGACTGCGGCGGATGATGGCGCTCAGAATTTAGTCTGATACCTGCTTGTGGTGGCTTGAAATTGGGTTCGCAAACTGGCACGCACGCACCTGTCGTTGTGCCTGCCGGCACCGATTTATCAGCAAACACATGTGATGGGCCCCAGAGAAAAGCAACGGGGCGCTGATTCTTGCAG
>JAGWVZ010000777.1 GCA_018970625.1 Myxococcales bacterium
CGGCACGCTCTTTGCTGCCGGCCCAGCACGCATGGTTCGTGCAGGCCACCGGCATCGTGGACGCATCACCGTCCGACACTGCGATCCAGTGGAACGCCCTCTGCAAGATCGCCGTCATGCACGCTGTGATGCCCGACGCCGTCGATCAGGCCATGTTCGAGCGAGGGCGGGACGCCATCGATGCCGCCTACCGGCGCCGAGGCAAGCCGCAATCGGGCAGAAACCTGCGCTCGGTGATGCGCCGGCTCCAGCTCACGCTGTTCCACCAAGGCAAGGTCGGATCCCTGTCCCGGTCGTGCCCACGCCTATCGGTGCGCGTCACCGGCTGGACGACAGTTCCCGACGGCTACCGGCAGGCCGCGTTGCGCTACGTCGACCAAGTCGCCCTGAGCCTTCGCCCGTCCCGGGTCCACGGCATCGAGCTCCACCTGCGCGTGTTCGGACGCTGGCTCGCCGAGCATCACCCCGACGTCAGCAGCTGCGCTGACCTCGACCGCGCCCACATCGAGCAGTTCAAGACCTGGCTGGCGACGACGCCGAACGCACGCACCGGTCGGCCACTTGCCCGGACCTCGATCAAGGAGCAGCTCATCAGCCTGGGCTGCTTCTTCGACCGCATCACCGCCTGGGGATACCCCGACCCGCCCAGCCGGCCCTGCTGCACGGAGCCGACCTGCCCCGCATCGACCGACCACTGCCGCGGTTCCTGGACGATGCCGCTGCAGCCAAGCTCGCCCGAGCCACCCGGGCCGAGCCCGACCCCCTGTCCCGGCTCTGCATCGAGATCCTCGCCCGCACCGGCATCCGCGTCAGCGAACTGCTGGGGTTGACCACCGACGCCGTCGTCACGATCGGCGACATCCACTGGCTGCGCATCCCCGTCGGCAAGCTCCACAACGACCGGTACGTCCCCCTCCACCCCGAACTGAAGGCGCTCATCGATGCGTGGGCCGACACCCGGCCCCACGGCCTGCGCACCGACCGGCTCCTGATCGAGCGCGGACGACCGATCACCCGGCTGCGCGTGGCCAACGCCCTCAGCCGCGTCTCCCAGAACGCCGGCATCGGGCACGTCACCCCGCACCAGCTCCGCCACACCCTGGCCACCCAGGCCATCAACAACGGCATGAGCCTGGACGCGATCGCCGCGATGCTCGGACACAAGACACTCGCCATGACGATGGTCTATGCACGCATCGCCGACACCACCGTCGCCGACGAGTACTTCGCCGTCACGCAGAAAGTCGAGGCCCTCTACGACACGCAGCTGCCCGCGCAAGCGGAGGGCACCCAGATGCGGCACCTACGCCAGCAGATGCGCCGCATGCTCGGCAACGGCTACTGCGAGCGGCCCACCCAGATCGACTGCAACTTCGAATGCATCTGCGAGAGCTGCAGCTTCTTCACCACCGGACTCGAGTTCCGCCCCACCCTGCAACTCCAGCACGACGACGCCGTCCAGCGCGGCCAGAACGCCCGATCAGCGATCTATCAAGACCTCCTCGACCGAATCGACCGCGACACCGCTTGACACCGATCACCCGCATAAGTACAACCACGTCCGCCGCCACTCAAGCCTTGGCTACCAGACCCCGGCCGAATACGCTGCGAACTGCACCTGCACCACACCCGACTGACTCCCAATCAGACCAGACCGAAACCAGGGGGCAGGTCACGGGTGTCGGTGGCGAGGGCGTGCAAGAGGTCAAGCCGGACGTCGTCGGGCGTGGCGGGGTTCTCAGCCACCTCGCATCGGACCCGGGGGTCGGTGTCGGTAGCGAGGGCGCGCACGAGGTCCGCGGGCGTGGCGGGGTTCTCGGCCACCTCGCATCGGACCAAGGCGTTGGTGTCGGTGGCGAGGGCCTTCAGGAGGCTGAACACTGCAGGCTGCAGGTCATCGTCGACGCCGGCTG
>JAGWVZ010000778.1 GCA_018970625.1 Myxococcales bacterium
CCGCTGATCGTGGACCTTGTACGACGACTCTCGTGGGCGCTCCCGCTGCTTGTTCTCATGCAACTGCCTGCCGAGGCCATCAAGGCACACCTGAAATGGGGATGGGCCGTCTCGATTGTGCAGGTTCTTTTTCCGGTGATTTCACTGGTGGGTGCGCTTATCGCCGAGTTGGTCTTTCATCGCGGCATCCTGGGACTCGTGGATGGGGTAATGGCTGCGTTTGCTGTTTGTGTTCCGCTCTCGCTCTTCGCCTTCGCCAGACACTTTAGCCTGCCCAGGCTGATTCGCGCCATGCTGACCGCGCGTCCTGACCGCGAAGTGCTGTCGTTCGCGCTGCCGCAAGGCATGAATATGGCGCTCAATCAAGGACTTGTTCGAGTCGACACCATTGTCCTCTCCGCGTTTATTTCGGCCAACGCGGTCGGTGTTTACGCGCTGGTCTCCGAGCTCACACAGCTGATACGGCTCGCTAAAATGTCGCTGTCCGGCGTTTACTCTCCGTTGGCCGCCCGCCTGCATGCCGCCGGACTTCGCGCAGCCTTGCAAAATGCATTGCATCGCATGGCGGCCATGACGGCCCTCATCAGCATTCCCCTGCTGCTGGTCGTCATGACCATTTATCCATCGCTGGTCATGGATGCCGAAGAGACATGGGAATGGTCTCCGATATTCCCATGGTTTCTGGCCGTTGGGCCCATGATGAGCTGCTTTTTTGGCCTCGCCGGCAACACGCTGCTCATGGTGGGTCGCCCCAGATTGCTCCTGATGAACTCCACCATTTCGGGAACCCTGAATATTGTTCTGAACCTGATACTGGTACCTTTTTCAGGGCTTGTTGGCGCAGCCGTCGCGACCGCCACCTCTAACTTCACCATTTCGTTTCTGCAGATTGTCGAATTGGCCAAGCTCGAAAAACTGAAATTTCACGTTCAGCTCTATGCACGCACGCTGCTCGCTGCCGCCGTTCCACTTGGGGCGGTAATCTGGCTCGGCGAGCCCACTGGTCAGCACATGCTCGCGTTTACCGGATACCCGGACGTACTCTGGGTGCGGTCTGTCGTCGCGACAGCCGCCGTAGCACTCTTCTTCATCGTGTATGCGCTGATTCCCGGGCCATCGGCCCTGGCCGTCTGGCGTGGACACGCACCGCCGGTGAGAACATGAAACGCTTCTACCTGTGGGCGTTCATTGCGTTTGCAGCACTCAAAACCACGTCGGTACTCGCGCACTATCTCAGCCCCAGCCCGTGGGGAGGTCCGCTGGTGTTGCGGCCCGACCGCCTCGTTCCAGACGCCCTGCTCATCGAATACGGCCTCCTCGGGTTGCTGGTCCTGGCGACGTCCGTTCCCGAGCTGCGCCTGTCCGACAGGCTGCGGCCGTGGTGGCGAGCCGCGGTCGTGCTCGTGCTCGCGCTCTATGCCGGTCTGGGGCAGCTCGACCTCGAGGTCGTTCGCTGGCTCGGTCAGCACATCAACCTGAGCTACATTCGCAACTTCTCGGGGGCGAGCGACCCGCACATGGTGCAACGCATCGTCTCGGGCGACCCGTGGTGGACCGGATTCTCAGCCCTGCTCCTGCTCGCGGGGTTCCCCCTCGCGCTGGGGCTCTGGGCGCGTGGCCGAGCCGACTCGGCGCATCTGCAGCGCCGAACCATCATCGCGCTGACCGTCTTCACCCTGCTCGCGGCCACCTCGCCCACGTGGTTTCGCCCGTCCGAGAAGCGCTGGCGTCGTGTACGCCCAGGGGTGCTCGTGCTGCTGCACGAGGTCTATCTGGAGACCACGGGGCTGGAGCGCCCCCGACAACCCGGCCTGGCACGCAACGACCTTCTTGACCTCGTCACCACCGGACATATCGGCACTTCGACGGTCGATGAAACGCAGCCCATGGCCCTCGCCGGCGCGACCCCC
>JAGWVZ010000779.1 GCA_018970625.1 Myxococcales bacterium
CGGCTTGGGTTGGCGCACCCGGTCGGCGACTTTTTGCGCCGGACCACCACTCCGCTCGGCAACCACTCCGGCAGCTTTCGGCGTCCTGGGCGCCGAGGTGCCCCCGCCCTGAGCAGGCGCACCACCAGAACGCGAGTCGGTCGTTCGGGCTTTCGAATGACCGGCACCACCAGCCGACGTTCCGCCGCCTTTTGCAGGGCGGTTGGCACGATTGGCGGGGCGCGAAGAACGAGGAGAAGACTGACTCATGGACGGGTCCAGTTGACGTCGAAGGCGAAGGGCCCGTGCCGACGAAGAGAAGAATTGGCGCTGATAATCAGGCGACCGATAGCGCCCATGCCTGCCGAAACTTCGTTCTGTGCAAGCAGCTCCACCGTCGCGCCCGCAGCGATGCGCGTCGGCTGCTCGGCAAGACCAAACTGCAGATCGGTATAAGGCGGCTCTTCGGAACCCGAGCCTTCACCGGCCGAGGTGGGCGTGTAATTCAACAGGTTCCAGGAAAGGTCTTCCACAGCAAAGCCGCCCGTATTCTCAATCGAGACCACCACCTGCCAAAGCTCGCCATCATCTGCCACCGCGTCTCCGTTGCCAAAATCCGGCACCTGTTCGACACGGGTCCCGGCGAGGCGAAGCGTGTCCGGCGGACGCACCGTCACATCCACATTCTCGGAAGCCGTCGCAGCCGTCGAGGACGTCGCCGAGAGCTGAATCGCAGCCGCCACCTCGGTGGGCTCCGCAGCCACCACAAACGTCACCTCGACCTCGACCTGACCCGCCGCGTTCAACGTGCTCACCACGTCGCCCACCTCGACACCAGTCAATGACGACGACGACGACGATGCCTCGACCACCAGCTCCTCGGCCGCCGCATCGCCCGTGTTACGCAGGCTAATCGTCAGCTTCCACGTCTCGCCTGCATCAATGAAGCGGTTGCCATCACCCGTCACCTCCAACAGCTCGTCACCGGTGAAGTCCAGAATCGCCGTCGGAATCGTGGCCACCGTCAGCTCGATGGTCTCATCAATGACCTCAAGGCCATTGGCACCAAACGCCTCCACCGTCAGCGGTGCCAGCCCATCAGTCGCGGCGTCCTGCACGGTGAACGGGAGCGTAAACTCTACCGCGGTGTCGCCTACGCCGGTGAGCGCGGTGGATGGATCTTCGAGGCCCAGTTTCGTGCTGTCTGAACGAAGCTGCACCGTTACCGCCTGACCCTCGGTCGCGTTCGCATACCGGACACTCCCGGTAACCTCCCATGTCTCGCCCGGATTCGGCACGCCATTCCCGTTGCCATCCACTTCGGTGGCGGTGGGCGTCGTGCCCCACTCCAGCGTCACCTCGACAGGCTCGGTGCAAACCTCCGTGCAACCCCAGAAACCCGTCTCACACAGGCAATCGTAATCACACAGACCGTCCACATACGACCGCGTTGTTCCCTCGCACCCACACGACGCATTATTCGTCGGGTTCTCGGAACCCTCACAGGCCGGGTCCGTACCACCGCCGCTGCCATCCAGGCCAGCATCCGAACCCGTCGACGGCTCCTCGTCGCCGCACGCCGACACCCACAATCCACACAACAGAAACGCTCCAACCATCCATCGAAGAGCGCGTTCTTCCGTCATACGACGTTCCTGCTTCATGACTTTCTCGCGGTGACTGGGCGCCCAGAGCGCGCCACGTTCAAACCCCGGTACACTACCCCTGCTCGCACTTCGCTGCAACGAACTACATCGACTCGTCGCGAAGCCACTCGCCCATGCGCTCTCCGATCATCAGCGTCGGCAGGTGAATGTTGCTCGCCGGAATACTCGGCATCAGACTCGCGTCCCCTACCCGCAGGCCTTCCACGCCGCGCACTCGTCCCCGGCCATCGCACACCGCCATCGGGTCTTCTGCCACGCCCATCG
>JAGWVZ010000058.1 GCA_018970625.1 Myxococcales bacterium
TCGGCGCAGGGTTCACCGACTGGAAGCCCGGTGAGCCCAACAGCAACAGCGAAGACTGCGCCGAAATGGAGGACTACCGCTCCAGTGGCAGACTATGGAATGACGTACCGTGCTCGCAAGGCCACGAATACGTCTGCGAGTGGAACTGACCAGACACCCGTGACCCGGTCGCGGAACCACATCGTCACAGCGCCCGCAGCACCCGCTTCGCACAGTCCACACCGCTCATGGTCGCCCCCGCCACGCCATGGCCTGTCGTGCTCGCACCACACATCCACAGACCGCTGAGTGGTGTCTGGTACGGCCAGCCGTTCAGCACCATCTGGTAGAAGGTCTTCTCGGTGCCGTACATGCTACCGCCCGTCGCCTCCACGTAGAACTCGTTCGTCAGCGGCGTGCCCAGCTCCGAGAACACACACTTCTCACGCAACCCCGGTAACCAGTTGTGCAACAGATCGAACATGCGATCGGTGATCGACGCCTTCAACTCACGATATGCGGCCGGACGCTCTTCCTGAGACGATCCCTGCCACATACGAAACGGGTCGTACGAGCACAGCACAAACGCCTCCATCGTATGCAGATTCGGTTCTTTGAGCTTTGACGGGTCCTTCAGGGTTGTCACCGTAAGAAACGCTGAATCGAACGACGACAATGAGCCGAGCCGTTTGTCAGTCGAACGGGCGTACGATGCTTCCAGATTCGAGTTTCGATTGAACCAGTAATTTCCCGAGTCCAGCCCCATGGCCTCGGCATCGCACTCCACGCCCATAAAAAGACCAAGGCTCGCTACCGAATATTTTGTTTTCTTCAGCTTCGCCTGAATCGCGCCCGGCACATGCTCCTGAGGCACCAGCCTGCCCCACGTAATTCCCGGGTCCGCATTCGAAATCACATGTCTGGCGCGAATCTCTGTACCGTCGGCCAGGCGAACGCCCGCGGCGCGCGCCATACCACCTTTTCCATCGACCAGAATTTCCTGCACGCGCGTACTGACCCGAATTTCACCTCCATTTCGGCGCAATTCCCGAATGAACGCGCGCGGAATTGATTTTGCTCCACCCTCGGGATACCAGCCGCCATCGAAATAATGGGCCACAATCGCAGCGTGTAACGCAGTAAGCGCACGCGACGGCGCCACACCATGGTCACCCGCCTGCATCGAAAGAATTGCACGCAGCTCCGGATGCTTCGTAAATCGGTCCAGAAATCGGCTCAACGGAAGAAGGCCGTCGCGGATCACATGCCGCATTTGCCACGGTAATTTTGCACGCGCCTTTAGCGTATCGGCATGTGCCGACGCCATCAGCTCTGCTGCCATCACGGTGACAGCCTCAAAGTACCGCCGAATCCCGTCCGCTTCTGTCGGAAACCGCGCAATCAGACGCTCCTGATAACGCTCTTTACCAGCCGGAATATCAAACCGCTCCTGCCCCAGATAGACATGATCATAGCCGTCCGGATTCAGCGGCAACCACTTCATATCGTCCCACACGCCCAGGCGCTCGTACGCCCTTCGCATGTACCCCCCTTCGCCCAGCGCACCCACGTAGTGTACACCGGGGCTGAACGAAAAGCCGCCCAGCGGAAAACTGTGGCACCAACCACCCGGTAGATAATGCTGCTCCAGCACGAGCACCTTCTGCCCTGCACGCGCCAGCGTTACCGCGGCGGCAAGGCCGCCCGCTCCCGAACCGACGACAATCACATCTGGGTCTACCTGCATAAAACACCTCTGGCTGCATCCTCGATCGTGTTCGCACATTCCAGCCGCAGCGTACAGCACCCCGGCCCGACAGGCCCGTGGAACACACCGGCCAAACACACCATCGCCCACACTACCGTCGTGCAGTGCAGCCTCAGGGTTGCCGAATTGGCAGGGCGGCAGTAGTCACACGTGGTCACTTCGGCTCTGCTCTCACCCCGATCCTCGCATGTCATTCCCGCGCTACTCCTCCACCGTCGTTGAACGCTTTCTCAAATACGTCACCATCGACACCCGCGCCGACGAAGCGTCCGAGACGTTTCCCTCCACGCCCGGCCAGTGGAACCTGCTGCGACTGCTCGCTGACGAGCTTCGCGCCATGGGTGCTCACGACGTCGAGCTTGATGAGTGGGGCTACGTGTTCGCCACCATCCCCGCCACCGTCACCGACCGCGAGATTCCCACCATCGGGTTCATCGCGCACGTCGATACATCCCCCGAAATGAGTGGTGAGAACGTAAAACCCATTCGCCACACCAGGTATCAGGGCACGGCCATTACGCTACCGGATGCGCCGCAGTTTGTGATCACGCCCGAAAAAGCGCCTTATCTGAATGAGCACATCGGCCACGACATAATTACTGCCTCGGGGCTGACCCTGCTCGGTGCGGACGATAAAGCGGGTATCGCAGAGATCATGGGAGCGGCCGAGTATCTGCTTGCGCACCCCGAAATCCCTCATGGCAGGATTCGTGTGGGTTTTACCCCCGACGAAGAGATCGGGCGCGGCGCAGACCACTTTGATGTGGCGCGCTTCGGTGCCGTCTGCGCCTACACCCTCGACGGCGGCCTGCTCGGTGAGCTCGAAATGGAGAGCTTCTCGGCCGATGCCATGACGGTCACATTCACCGGTTTCAACACCCACCCCGGCTACGCGAAGAAGCGGATGGTCAACTCGGTGAAGGTCGCTGCTGACTTTATTGCGTCGCTCCCGGCAGATCGTCTCTCGCCCGAAACCACCGATGACCGGGAGGGCTACGTTCACCCGAACGCGGTCGAGGCGTCGGTGGACCAGACGATCGTCCGATTCATCATCCGCGATTTCGAGACGGCTGCGCTGGCACGTCATGAAGCCATGCTCGAGGAGCTGGCGAAAGCGGCTGTCGCTCGCCACCCCGGTTCGTCGTACACCGTAAGCGTGCGGGAGCAGTATCGAAACATGCGCGAAGTGCTCGACCTGCACCCGCACGTGGTCGACCTCGCCGAAAAGGCCATGCAGCGTGCCGATATCCCCGTGCACCGTGGCGCCATTCGTGGTGGTACCGACGGCTCTCGGCTGTCGTTCATGGGTCTGCCTACCCCCAATATCTTTGCAGGGCAGCAGAATATTCACTCACGGTTCGAGTGGATTTCGTCACGCGATATGCACAAGGCCGTCGAAGTGATTGTCGAGCTCGCCAAACTGTACGCGGAGTAATGCGCATGCGCACCATTCGTCTTGCACTGGAGTGGTTTCTGAACCCGGACCACGTTCCATTTATCGTTGCCCAGAAACGTGGCTGGTTCGCCGAGGCGGGTTTGCAGATCGAGCTGGTCGAGCCGGCCGAACATCTGGATGCGCTTGCCGCCATTCAGGCCGGTGAGATTGATGTCGCCGTCACAGAACCACTGCACCTGGTGGACGACGCGTGTGAAGGCGCACCACTCGTTGGATTCGCACGGTTTCTGCACACCCGTGGCGGCGTCATGTATGAGCGGAGCAAGGGAATCGAGCGTCCACGGGACATGGTCGGTAAGCGCCTTCAGTACCCGGGCGCGCCCGGACCCGGTGGTCCGGCCATTGTACGCACCATGATCGAAGCGGACGGCGGTCCTGAACAGGCCGACATTATCCCCGTCAATAACGGATTTTTTCACACCAATGCCATCGCCGAGAATAAAGCCGACCTGGCGACGTTGATTTTTTATAATTTCGAGGTCATCGAAGCACGCCATCGCGGCATGAATGTCGACTTTTTCGCGTTGCAGGACTGGGGAGTACCGGACTTCTGTCAGCTGATTCTGATTACATCGAAGCGCTTGCTGAAAGAGAGACGGGACGATTTTTCGACACTCTGTGCCATTCTTCACAGGGCCGTTCAATTTACCGCCGAACACCCCGAGGATGCGCGGCGTATGTATGCGGAACATGCCCGGGCAGACTTCAATGACGCACTCACAGCGGGTATCTTCGAAGCCACAGTCGGTTGCTTCACCACCGATTTCTCGCTCGATACTGAGTATTACAACGCACTGAACGCGTGGATGCTGCGCACCGGCCAGGTGAGCGCGACCCTGCCCGTCGACAGCTACTGGACCAACGAACTTATCGGTCATCTGTGAGAACGCGCGAGGCTATGGCGCCTTGCCTGCCTCCGGCCAGTCATGGCCAGGACTGATCAGGCTCATTCGTGAAATAACGCGCCCGTTTTCGCTGCTACGCTGCACGCCTCACAGCATCCCCGACCATTGCCAGAAAACAGGGAGCAGCAGCACCAGCAGCGCCAGACCCAGTAGATCCAGCACAATACCCCGGCGAAAAATATAACCCGAGGTATATAGACCGGTGGAATAGGCAATCATGGTGGGCGGTGTGCCCACCACCAGCGCAAAGTCGATCGATGAGGCTATCGCGACCGTAACAATCAGCTGCGTGGGGTTCACACCAATCACAGTGGCCAACGGGATGGTCAGCGGCAAAATCGTCGCCGCTGCCGCGGTGTTTGAAGCCACCGCCGAGAGAATGAGGGTCAGCAAGCCTACCAGACCAACCGCAACATTCGGTGGTAAGGCCGCCAGAATTGCCAGACGCGTGGCGATCCAGTCCGAGGCTCCCGAAGCGACGAGCGCGTCACCCAGACAGAGCCCCCCGCCGAAAACAAGCAGGGATTCCCATGAGATATGGCGAAAGGTCTGGCGGTCCAGCAAGTTCAGCGTTCCGAGCGTCACCACACCAGCCAGGCCACACAACCCAGCCTCGACGCCATGATATTCCTCGGTAAACCACAGCAGAATCACGCCCAGAAACACCGCCAATACTTTCCACTGCGTGCGCGATAATCCGCTGCGGCGATCGGTCGCGTCCAGCTCCTGCATCGCGGTGGCAAAGGCACCCCGCTCAATGGACTGCGACGCACGACCCCACACAATAGCGCCCATGACAGGCAGAAAAAGCACCACAAAAGGCAGGCCAAACCAGAACCAGTCCACAAATACGACGGGGTCCTCGCGCACCTGCGACAAGTACGCGAGCGCCAGTGGGTTGGACGGCGTACCAATCGCAGAACCAATGCCACCGATGGTCGCGGCATAGGCGCACGCCAGAATCATGGCGCGACGAAATCCGTCATCCCGCATGGGAGCGGTGGCGGCCATCACGATGGGCAACGCGACCGCCATCGCGGCGGTGTTCGACATCCACAGCGACAAAAATGCCGTGCTGGCCACGAGCGCCGCAAATACCCGAAGGGGAGACTGACCTGCCGCGCGCACCAGCCGTAACGCCATCAGCCGGTCCAGACCACTCTGATGAAGCGCCTCAGAAATGACAAAGCCCGCCAGAAACAATGCGATGGTCGGATGAAAAAAGGGCGCCAGCGCCAGCTTCGCGTTCAGAATCCCCGCTCCAGCCACCAGAACCGGCACCAGCAACGCCGTCAGGTGCAGCGGTATCGCTTCGGCCACCAGCAAGAGCACAATGAACACCATCAGCGCCAGCGCCAGCCGCGCGTTTGTCGGCGGGCGGAGCTCGGCCCATGCACATCCGTCGTCGCTCACAGTGCGCGAAATGGGCAGCATCGTGGAACGCCCATCCGCGCCGACCATGCGCAGGGTCTCTGAACCATCGCCGCCCTGCACACAGACCCTCACCGGACGGTCGGCTGCCCATGAGGCGGACGGACGCACCTGTAACGGCAAAACGGGCACCGCAGCAACATCACCTTGAAGGTCCACGCCGTTGACATCATCCACGGCAGCAGCGGCCGCGGCGCCCGAACCACTTTCGGCGATCAGAGCACCCTCTTCGGGCCAGACCCCCACGAGAAGCTGCACCTCGCCTCGCTCCAGCAACAGCGTCGGCGCCACCTGCCCCCAGGGACGCGGCCCAGTGGCGTACACCACAACGCTCAATACCACGGCGACCAGTATCCACCAAAGTCGGCGGGATGGCACCAGCCCCTGACTCGCATCCTGTTCTACCGTGTCCATCGCTACTCCCGGTGGTCGACGCCAGTGCGTACTCACCACGGTGGCGCGGGGGCGTCAACGTTGTGGGGGAGCGGGCCACGATGGGCGAGCAGGGCGCATGGCCACCACGTCGCGCGTTCTCCAGTCTGGCCACCGACTCACAGAGAAGAAACCGGGCACAACGGATGCAATCGTCATCGGACCCCGGTGGAGGCGGACACATGCCGTACGACTTGCCTTCGCGCGCCGGTTCTATCAACGATGCTCGCATCCGGGTGACGACACCTGCCTCGGGAACCACAGGCATCGCCGGAGCGGACGCGTGCGCAAGAGCCTTTTGGCCAGAAACCTTCTTTTCGGGTCCATTTTGGGCTGCGTTGCCTGCCTGACAACCAGTGCGCCGCAGCCTGCATCACCCCTGCAACCAAACCCGGGTGCGACGGACGGCTCCATGGCGACGACAATCCAGCCAGCCAATGCGCATCACCCGGACGTGCAGGACCTGAGCGCTCACGCGCCGATCACGGCACCTCCCTCCACAACGCTGCCCACGGCTCCACCTCCTGCGCCTCGCCCGCCACTGGACGCGCGGCTGGTGCGTGATGGTCTGCTGACGGGCACAAGCTGGCCCGATGGAGTGGTCGCAGGAGAATGGGAGTATCAGGGCGGTGCCTACTTTGTGGCGGCGTTTGACCTGAGGGCTTTTGGCGTGACATTCGGACTGCGTGATGACGCGGGTCAACTCTGGGAATCGCCGTCACGGTGGGCGACCGCGCTGCTGCAGGCCGGGCGTGAGCCGTGGTTGGTCATGAACGCAGGCATGTACCACCCGTCGGGCGAGCCGGTAGGCTACTGGGTACAGAACAGAACACAGGGGCACCCGTTGCTGCGCGGTGATGGCGACGGCAACTTCTTTCTGCTGCCTAACGGCGTCTTTGCTGTGCTTCACGAAAGGGTCATCATCGCAGAGACCGAAGCCTTCATGGCCCACGAAGTCGCGGACGTGATCCATGCCACGCAGTCAGGCCCGATGTTGCTGCTGGACGGCGAGGTTCACCCTGCCTTCATTCCCGATTCAACGTTCCTGAACGTACGCAACGCGGTGGGTACGACGGACGGCACTCGGCTGGTGTGTGCCATCAGCCTGAACCCGGTCAGCTTCTGGCAGTTTGCCACCGCCCTGCGCGACGGTCTGGGAGTGACCAACGCGCTTTATCTGGACGGAAGCATCTCGCGTTTGTGGTTTCAGGGCGCCCGTTATCCGACCTTCGCCCTGCCCGTTCCGTTGGGCCCGCTGCTGGCCGTCCACAGACAACCAACCAGCGACCCGCCTGTACCCGGCCCGAACTAGCCACGAGAAGTCGGACCGACTCGACAAGCACCGGATGCATCGCTCAGCGTAATCCGGGGAAGAAACCAAGCTCCGCAGCTACGCCTTGCTACGCGTTACTCGCAGGCAAAACCGCGGAAATCATCGGTTGTCTGACAGCTGGTACCATCCGGGCACGTTGCCACCTCGCGCCAGCGTCGCTCGGCGTCCACGAACGTACATTCGAGCACTTTGCCCCCTTCGGCACAGAAGATATTGCCGGTCTCCTGATAGCCACAGTCATCGCCGGCGACAGGATCACCGCCACACGCAGACACAGTCAGGGCCAGCGCAACAGCAGAAAGTCCATACAGGAGGGTTCGCATGATCACTCACAACAAAAGGGGGTAGAAACAGCCAGAGCGACCGTAATCTGGCCAGCAGAGGTACATTTGGCAAGACATTCCTGCGGCTGCACGGTGCGCCAGCGCTACACCCGCGGCATAGCATCGGCGACGTGGAATGCGTGAGATATGCAAACGAATGACCGCACCGCAGCCATGCACCCTTTCGACGACGCATGTGTTTCCTGCAAATTCGTGAGACGGCGGGGAATGACCTTACGGCGGAGATACGACGAGCCCCCTGCTCCCAGACACGATATTACTTCAGAATTACGGTCCCTATTCTGCTGCAGCCCATTTATCGCATGACCCGGGGCGACAGTCAGAGCACTACCCGCTGCTGATGGAGCGCTCGGTTTTCATTCATTATCATGCCATTTTCAGGACATTATTTCCGCCAGAGGTTCGCCCGGTAGCGCTCCCGGCATGGTAGTGGGAGCGCGCCCTGCGTTGAACACGCGCCGAAACCCTGCTACCACGTGAGCCGCCGCTCCTTTTCCTGCCGGGTGCCATGACCTCACAGATGCTGTCTGTTTTGCCCGACTGGGCGAATCCAATCCGAAAATTTGATGTTGAATCCTTGCGCTTTCCCGGGGAGATGCAGGCCGCCCAGGCGTTGCGCGAGCACCTGACCGCAGAGGGTACGCTCGACGTACCGGACACCGAACAGATTCGGCGCTCGATTCGAGCGACCGCCCTGCAATTGACCCCCACGATGGCGCCCGAGGCCATTCAGGCGTTGCAGACGGCACTTTGGCGTTTGCGTATTCAGTCATCTGCCGAGCTCTATCAGTCGGCCGGCCAGGACAACGCGGCCATGCATCTGGTCGAGCAACCGATCATTGTCGAGTTATCCGGTCGCATGCTCACCACGCTGGAGCCTCGGCAGCTGGTCGCCGTCTTTGGTCACGAACTGGGCCACTGGCTGGCGCACGGGCACACCAACCCCCTGCTGCGGGAGTCGCTGGCCGCTCATCAGATCGTGCATGACGGGAAGCGCAGCGCCGCCACACTGGCGGCCACCCGCCTGCTGATGTCTCAGGAAATCACCGCTGACCGGTTTGGCGTACTTGCGACCGGCGATGCCGAGTCGATGCTGCGACTCAGCATGATCGTCACGACCGGTCTGCCACCGGGAGCGCTCACCTGGGACACGCAAGCGTACGTAGCGCAGGCTCGTGAACTCATGGAGTCGCTCGAAAAATCGGGCAAATCAGTTGCCGGTCTGACCCACCCCGAGCACTCGCTGCGCGCCTTTGCCATCTGGCTTTTCTCGCAAACGGACGTGTTCAGTGCGCTCACTGGGGCTCAAGGCGCAGACTTGACGCTCAACGCGGTGAACGAACGGCTGCAGCGGCTTCTGGGACAGGTAGACCGCATGGAGCTGCGGGTCTCGATTACCGACGAGATCAGCGAAGTTCATGCGTGCGCTCTGGCCTGCTGCTGCCTGATCGCGCTGGCCGACGGCGAGCTGGACGAGCGTGAGCGGGAAGCACTGGAGGTCATGTTCGCGAAGACGGTGCCCAACTGGACAGACTTTCTGAACGAAGACATCGCGCATGAACGGTTTACAGAGTCGTCGGCGCTCGTGACTGCCCTCACGGACGCTGCCAAACGCTCGTTCGCCAATATTCTCTGGCAGATGGTGCTTGCGGATGGTCTGGTGCGCCCCTCCGAGGTGGCCATGTATCAGCAGATCGGCGAAGTACTGGGGTGCAGCGCCATCTTTGAGTCGGTGTTGCAGGCCGGAATGCGTGCCGTCACCATGGCTCCGGAGTCCGACGACCCGAACGAGCAGCCACCAGCATCGCCAAGGTTGCCGGTGCGCCGTGCCGAGGCCGAGGCCGCCCTGCAGGCGTGGTTACGAGGTACCTGGCGACGCGGCGAAGGCTCGGCTACGATTGCACGCCTGCTGGCGCTGGCGGGTCGGGACGAGTGGAACGCATCGGCTTTTGACTACCTGCTTCCGCTGTTGCAACACCCGGAGCTGCAACACACGCCGGCGTTGGACCTGTCACTCCCGACGCAGACGCTTCTGCATTTTTCTCTGACGTCTCAGGCGCTTGCATCGCGTCAACGGCCATCAGGATCGTCGGTCGCCGAGCTCGGGCCCGAGCGACAAAAGCTTCGCAGGGCGGTCGCCCGTCTCCGCGAGAAGCTGGTGTCGGGCGATGGCCGTAGCCCTTCGGTGCGGCTGTCCAAAATTCGGCCATCGAGCGCGTTCGACCTTCACAGCCTTGAAGGTGTTTCGGTGGGCATGTCAGAGCGGGTGGTGGCGTTACTGCGCGACAGTCGGCCCGTGCGGCTGGTGGACGGTGCCGAGATTCAACGCTCTGAGGTAGCCGCTCGCATGGCGTCTGATTTGCGCCTGCTGGAGCGCGAAGCGCGTGCGTGGACAGACGAAACAGGCGCCAATGTGCTCTATGTGGGGTATCCATTCATTTGTGGTGTTGCGGCCGGTTATTATTTTCGGGCGCCTCTGGTGCTGTTTCCGGTACAGCTGGTGCGCGACAGCGCAGGCGCTCGCGGCTTCACGCTGCAACCGCGGCAAGACGAAGAACCCATCGCCAACCATGCCTTTGTTCGCGCGGCGTTCTCGAAATTATCGTTCGGGTTCGACGACTCGCTGTCTGACCGGCTGGACACATTGGCCAGTGAAAATCCCGAGGCGTTGCTGCGCGAACTCGAACAGCTGGGTTTTCCGCCGTTTACCCTGCAGGGAAAACTCAGCGCATTTCGCGATCGTACCGCCGAGGTTTCGCAGTGGAAAGGGAACCGATTTGAAATTGAAGAACACGCTGTATTGGGACTATTTCCGCAATCCGGCTCTGATTTATTACCGGATTATGACGGGCTGCTGAAAGACCTGGCCAACCCGGAATTACCGCTCGAACAGGTGATGGGTTGTGCTTTCGAGATTCTCCCGGCGACCTGGCGAAATACGCTTGGGAGCACGAGCGGAGCAGCCAGCCCCGAATCGCCTGCGGACATGGCGCGGTCTGCCGCCCTGCCATTCGGACCGTCGTCCGACAACGCGCCGCCGGTCATTCCGGTGATTGGCGCCGACCCTAGCCAGCGGCAGGTCATCGAGACAGCCCGCCACGCGCGCGCGCTCGTCGTCGATGGTCCACCGGGTACCGGAAAAAGTCAGGTCATTGTGAATCTGGTAGCCGACGCGCTTGGGCGGGGGCTGAAGGTCGCGGTGGTGTGCGAGAAGAGAGCCGCGATTGACGTCGTCGTGCAACGTCTGGACGCTCAGGGAATGCGCCATCTGCTGGCCGTGGTACATGACCTCAACGACGACCGAAAAAGCCTGTACGGGCAAATCGCGGCCCGACTGGAATCCACCCCTCGTACAGGCTGGAACCCCCACACCCTTCAGGGGATCGTTTCAGAAACCAACGCCCTCGAAAATGCCCTCCTGAGCCGACGCGCGCCCCTGATTCGGACGATTCAGGGCGCCGGAATGTCACTGGGGCAGCTGCACGAGCTTGCAGCCGCGATTCCGGTCGAGCCACTGCGCACGCCCGTGGACCTGACGGCAGCCGATGACGCCCGTATGGAGACCGTTTGTCGGCATGTCGAGGGTCTGCGCGACTGGGCCGACCTGCTGGTTCAGGGGTCCGTCTGGCGTTCCTCACCGCCACACGTACCGCTGGTCGCACAGTTCGCGCAGCAGACACCGCAGACCGCAGCACAGTTTTCGGCCGATTTACTGGCGCTGCAACAGGCGGCCGCGCATTACGAGACATTTGCGCCCCAGGTGCCTCAACCGCACGAGCCTGTTGAGCGAGCGCTCGGCGTTGTACAGCAGCTGCACAATGAGCTTTCACAGGTGCAGGGCGGCCATGAAGTTCAGCTTCTGGCTGCGATGCTGGGTGTTGCGCCGCAACAGCCCGGCGTACTGGAGCTCGCGTCGCAGACGTGGCAGGCGTGGCAACAGGGCGCGGCAGACGTGGTGCAGGCGGGCGGACGGGTCAACTTTGAACCCTCCACGGAGCTCACTCTGGCGATGCCAGTGCTGGTGCGTTGGGTGGATCGGTTTCTGCGTTTCTTTGTGTTTGCGTGGTGGGGTGCGCGTGGGGTGGTTCGACGCGCGCTGGCCGCGCAGTGGCCCGAGCGAAGCGCCGATGCCGTCGATCGGCAGCTGGTGGAAGCGGTGCAGTCACGGCTTCGTGCCGCGGCCTTCTGGAGACATGCCACCCAGCTGACGATGGCACTCCGAAACCCGCTGCTGTTGCCTGCCGATGCGCAGGGCGCGGCAGCGTTTGCCATGGCGGCGGGCAAGGCGCAGTCAATTGTTCGGCTGGCCCTGACGCAGCAGTCGCAGCTTCAGGCCGCCGCGGCCCTGCCCGCGCAGTCAGGTCATGAAGGTGTCGATGCATG
>JAGWVZ010000780.1 GCA_018970625.1 Myxococcales bacterium
GAAGCTACCGTCCGACAACACGTCGCGCCACAGCAAGCTCCTCGTGCTCGAACGCATCGGCTAACACATCAAGTTCTCGGCCCGACAATCCAAGACCTCGTCCCGCGCTTCGCCAGAGGCTCACACCGGCTTCGACCTCCCCCAGGATCTCTTTGGCTTGTTCGCGTAACAGGCCAAACACTTGCGCCAGTTCCATGACAGGTTCGATCCTCGCGTCAGGGCCAAGCTGCGGCGAAAGCCACGTTTTGAATTCCCGAATCCTGTCCGGGAACGGGTTGATGTCGAACGCGGGGCTGAGTTGCCATTGATCGGTGCCCACCTGAAGAAAGCCATGGTTTGCCAGGTGATCATCAATGTTGGTGATGAGCACGTTGAACGCGATGCGGCGCCATAGCTCTTTCAGGTCGGACTCCGGATTTGGTGAGAATTTCCGAATCGCGTCGGCAAGCTCCACGTATGAATGAGGCTCGGCGTCGGAATCGGTCGCGCCCAGCATAGTCCGTGCAGAAATATACGCGATTCGAGTTCCGTCCGCGTTCCGGTCGAATCGGCGAATAACCGCGACATCTGCCGTATCGACCCGATGCAGAATGCCATCGGCAGCGCGGATACCCGCCCTCTGGGCCAGATGGAGCGCGAGAACTTCAGCCGCAGCGACAGGACGGTCGTCATGAACGCTCGGAAATTTGCCTACATAGAGAACCCCCATGGCGTCCTCGACCACACACTTCGGACGAATTCCACCGAGCGATGTTCCGCGTCCGAGCAGGTAATTCAACTCGTCCGCACTCTCGGAAGAACGCTCGAACGCCAGAGAAGCACGCAGTAGGCGCCCCAACTGCAAGTGTGGCGGTATGCCGGCGAGCGCGACCGGTCGGCTGCGCTGGAAGACTCCTGTCTCATCCCGAAAGCGGAGCGCACCAATCCGGGCAAAGTCATCGATGTACAGCAGGTAGTCCATCGAAGTCAGGGGGATGCGTCGCGCTCCCGTATCGTTCGCCTCAACACCAGCCTTTCGATGCTGACGAAGGATGACGCGCCGACCCCAGCCATCGGGCTCGTTGTCCGCAAACACTCCACCGAATGGCGAGTGCGCACCGACCCGGTTCGGAAACTGCGGCCCGGTAGTCCAGGCCAGGTTGGGGTCGATGGGAAACCCGGAACGAAGCCAACCGCCGTCGTATTCGAACGAAGCAAACTCTCGCCGACCCTGCTGCTCAAAGCGAAGACGGCCGACTCGTTGAGTCTGCTCACCAACGAAGACATCCAGGTCACGTCGCATCGTCGTCTCGCTGTTGAGTCAAACCGACCTCGCCCGGGCCTGAGAACAACTCGCGCATGTCCGGGAATGTCGGCTCAGCTACGTCGAGCTTCCTTCGTGGTGTTCTGATGCGTCTGGGTAGCTGACTCTCAGTGAGTGCCATTCCGACCTCGTCGAGCGGGGGCGATAGAATCTGACCCAGAGCCGAGGCATCTCCGAGCACAAACAGCGCGATTGCCCATGCGCCGATGGCGACATTGGGGTCACCCTTCTCCATGCGTCCCCAGGTCGCGACCGAGATGCCGCAGCGTTCGGCCATGGACGCGACGGTGAGCCGCCGTCTTAGCCGGGCAATGCGCAGGTTCCGACCGAGGGCGGTGACCGCACGCCGAGACGGAAGAGGTAGAATGTCAACGTATCCGGCCTTCATAACAGCTCGTACATAGTAGATAGAACACTTTAACAGATTATGCATGCATGTAAAACATCAGACTTCCGTCCCGTCAGGGCAATCGCAAAGTCAGAAGCCGGCTGACGAGGCGATGACCGCCCTCCTGTAGTCGAGCCTGTAGTCGCATAGCCGCCGCCTCCGAGGTAGGCTGAGCTTGTCGCCCGTGTAGGCGCGCACGAGATTGAGAG
>JAGWVZ010000781.1 GCA_018970625.1 Myxococcales bacterium
TGTCGCGGTCGAAACCCACGAGTTTCTTGAGCACCTCGATACCATGATCAGCGAGCAACGCCTCTTTGACTGGGACGATGTCATTGGACAATTGCGGCAGGGATTCGATGCGGTTCTGGCCGACACCGAGCGTTTTGTCCGGGATATTGAGCGCCGGCTTCTGGGCACGCTTGGCCGCATGACCATCCACTTTCTTTCGGCGGTGCAACGGGTAGACACCTTTCTGTTGCCGCGCCGCAGGTACGAAGGCGCCCCGTCGGAGCTCCTCGTGACCGACACACTGAACCGGGTCGCGACGCACGCGGATGCCTGGTCTCGGCTGGCAACCAGCACCATGGCCACCGTCTGTGCTCAGTTGGACGCCGGCGCCTTTGTCGGCGCGGTCTGGTACGCGTTTCTTCGCGATTCCGACGAGCTGGAGTCCATCTTCGATGAACGGTTGTGTAATCCCGCGCGCCGAATTCTCGAAGAGGGGCGCCAACTCTGTGCACAGTTGGCTCAGCTGGATCCACAGCAACCCATGGAGTCGGTCTTGCAGTTGACCGCCGACGGGCGTGATTTCGTGCTACACCGGCTGGTGCAGGACGAAGGCCTGTTGCAGGTCTCCACCGAGACGACGCAGGCGCTGTTCACCGAACGAATGAACGAGCTGCGCCGTTCTGTCGGACGCGCCTCGCAGAAGGTCGCCTCAGGATTCAGCGTCGTGCTTGCTCGCGAGGCGCCGCTTCAGGAAGGAAACCGCCCGCCCAATCCGCCTGCGCACGAACTTCCCATGCGGAGTATGGCCGACACGATGGTCATGTCTCGCGTGAGCAGCAACGTGGAGCAGACCTCCCGCATTATCGCATCCACGCTGGAAAGGGCCGAAGAGCTGCTCAAGGACATTCTCAGGGCGGTTGATTTCAGTTTCGAGGCCGCCACCGAAGAGATGCCGGACGTTACCGCTGACAGGATGCGTGCGCGAGAGCTGGCGCACGAAATCGCAGCCAACGGACTGGGTCGTGTCGTCGACAAGGCCGCTCAGCTGGAGAGTCTCGCCACCCAGCGACAAAAGGAGACCATCGACACGCTCGAAGATGCGCTCGATGCATCAGTCACCGAATTCGTGAAGAGAATTCGGGCGCTTACGCCCGACTCAAGGCCCGCCCCGGCGGAGTCTGGCGCTGCCGATGTAACTCCCGGGTTGGACCTCACGGACAGGCGGGTCCGGCGCGAAACCTCGGCTACTCCCCCTCGGGCCAGTACGCTGCCGGTCGACCTGACCATGATTGGGCTGACGGACCAGCTTCGCGCGGCGTCATTCTCGCGCTTCACCCGCGGGCCGCTGACCGAAGCGTATCGTAGGCTCTTTACCAGCGACGACCGCGACGATGCCATTTTTGATGTCGGCCTCAACCGTGACCTGGGAGGCTTTCAGGACGCTATGTCGGCCTGGGAGCGCGGGGACGTCGAGTCCATTGCCCTCGTCGGTCTTCGTGGTGTCGGTAAAAGTAGTATCTTCAAGCAGTTACAGACGCGGCTCGGCGCGGACTATCCCTCGGTGAAGGTGCGGGTCGGACAGCGTATCTGTGACGAGCGAGGTCTGGCTGCCATGCTGGCACAGGGTCTAAACCTGCCGGCCTGTGAATCGTTGGCCGACCTTGGCGCACGCATTGAAGCGCGTCAGGACCGCATGGTGGTGTACGTGGAAGGCGGAGAGCGACTCTTTCTGCGACACCCGGCCGGCCTCGAGGCGATTCGCGCCCTGATGTCGTTCATTCGTGCGACCGACGAGCGCATTCTGTGGATAGTGTCGTTCGAGCAGGCTGCCTTTGACTTTCTGCAGCGCGTTCTGGCCCTCAGCGAATCCTTCACCACCGTGGTGCCTGCCCGCAACCTGACACGGGTTGATCTGGAGC
>JAGWVZ010000782.1 GCA_018970625.1 Myxococcales bacterium
CGCTGAAGACTCTGCGGCCGAAGGCAGCGCCGAGTAATCAGGGCCGCAGCTCTCCCTTCAGGCAGCCAATCTTGTCCATCGTTGGCACACCTGAGTCAAACGCCCCGACGTCGAATCACCGCTGGTGCCGCGAGCGCTCCAACGTATCGTCTGCCACTCGCAGTGCTCCAACTTTCGTCATGTGGCATATGGCCGTCGCGGTCGGTTCATGCCGAACGATGTGCGTCGGCTCCCAGTCATGCACTGGCCGTAAAAGCTCCCATTCATGAACCGGCAAGCGCCGCGACCACGCACCCTTCCTCTATGCCAACCCGTCGCGACCCCAGCCGCCTGCAGATATTGCTCTGGCCCCCGATGTGTGAGGGAGTGCAGCCGGAAGGGGCACACGTTCACCAGGGAACACCTTGTGTGTTCAAAAACTGTTGAAATTGCGGCCACGTGTAAGCCATCGCCCGATACTCCAGCGGTCGCTGTGGCCAGGCCGACCGAACCAGCTCCTGCATCTCCTGATGCCGCTCAGCCGTTGGATCGGAGAGCGACAGCAGGAATGCCTTCAACATTCGCAGGGCGCGCATTGAGTTGGGCAACAACAGCCCTTCGGCGGCGGCCGCATACTGCACCAGCAGGCCAAGCGCTTCATCAAAGCGCCCTTCCCTTGCCAGAATCATCGTGTCTACCGGCAACATCAGAAGCCGTTTGGCCTCGCTCAACTCCTGGTGAGCCAGCGTGCCAATAAAGCGAGCCTCGTCGAGCCTACCTGCGTAGAGGTGTGCCACGGCGAGCGCCTGATACGCCTGACCGCCATAAATTGGCTTCCATGCCTTGAACCAGTGGCTGCGGATTGAAGCGTCCAGTATGGCGATCGCCTCTTCGACGTTGCCGAGATACATCTCCGCCACACCCCGATTGTACAACATCAGCACGTGAATTCTGGGCGACTCCACACTCTCCGAAAGCAACCGATCGAACTCCGCAGCCGCCTCATCTACCCGGCCCTGATTCAACAAGGCTACGGCGTCATCGCTGCGACGAATGATCGAAACAGCACGCCGACGCCGACGCAGCACATGCACCAGCAGAGCCACTTCGACCCCAATGGCAGCGAGCAGCCCTGCAAAACCAATTGTTCCGCCAACCACCAGCCACACCATCGCGAAGACAATCGCCAGCAATCCGCCGGTGGTTGTAAAGCTCTGCAGTGCACTGGCTGCCTGATGTCGTGGGTCCATCGGGGGTCTCGCCACCGGGATCTGCACCAGATCGTTCATTCCAACTCCTGCGTGATTCTGGCGCTACGTCCTGCGTGAGTCTCAGTATCCAAACGACGCGGTCAGCGCTGCAACGGCGACCCAGACGCACGATGCCGAGCCACACGAGAGGTCTTTACAGGGCGGCGGTCACTTCACCGATAACGAAACGACATTCCGCGCACTCCGATTGAATATCCTCAGGGCGCGTCAATCGATTGAAACCATACCATCACCGCGCCGGCTTCAATCGGCCGAGCATCGGCTGCTTCGAACCTGACGACGCGCATCGGCTCCTTTCCCTGGAACACGATCGGGTAAAAGAACTTCATCACCTCGATTAGCCCGATGGTGTCTCCCGGTTTTACGACATCGCCTTCTGCGAAGAACGCAGGCACATCGGGCGACGATGACCGATAGAACTGCCCCTCCATCGGCGCTCTGAATGGCTCAAAGCCGGACTGTTCGATGTCACCGGGGTTTCTGGTGCTCTGCTCTACTCCCTGCGAGAGTTCACGAGCCTCCAGCAGCACGCCGTGCCATGCGACACCGCGGCGGGTCGCAGAGGGTGCAGCGGTGACGCGGGCAGGCGTCATCTCGGCACAGAATACGGGGGACTTCACGCCGACAACAATGAGGTCGCCGATGT
>JAGWVZ010000783.1 GCA_018970625.1 Myxococcales bacterium
GACCCCCGCCGTATGGGCGAAAGCGCGCGAGACGGCGGTCTGCAAGTAGTCCATCTGTCTGGAAAAATCACTGGACTCGGCCCACGGGGCAGGCTGATCGGTTACCATAGGCAGCTGATGCTGTGGGGCTGCGCGGTTTCCTGGTGCAAGGCCTACGCGAACAGGTCGTGCGGCAGCTGTCTGGGATGCGCTAGTAGAAGTTGCCGCGCAGAAGCCGCAGGAGCCGGCTCAGGCTCAGCCGCCGGTCGCGCCGCACCGCCCCGACGTGCCACACGAGCCCCCAGAACGCCAGGCATACGGCAGACAGCAGGCTGAGTGTTGTCATGACGGGAATCCGGTCATGCCAGATGCGCAACGGCTCCACATAGTACCAGATGGGAGCTGACACGGTGAGACCCGCACATACGAGCGCCATGAACATGCGTGTTGTTTGTTGATTCAGGTCGTTGGACAGCCCGTTCAAACCAGGATTCTGCATCTGGACGGTCAGGCGGCCACTCTCCAGATCGAGCAACACCTGCCCCAGTTGTTCGGGCACCTCGCGCAGGAAATTTGCGAGGTGAAGGGTCCCCGAAATTGCCCCTTTCACGAGTTTCTCGGGCGCGTAATGCTCCTGCAGCAGGCGGGTCGAATACGGCTTGATGTGCGTATGCAAATCCAGCGAAGGGGCGAGGGCTCGCACCACTCCCTCGACCGTGACAGCGGCTTTGCTCAACACCGAATACTCCGCCGCCACTCGAATACGATAGCGCTGCGCAGCATCGAACGCATCGCGCAGAAACGCCGACATATTGATCTGATTCAGGCGCCGCTTGAAATGGCGTTCCCGTATCGACGCGACCTCAAGTTTGAACTCGTGAATATCAACGTTGCCGACCGGTTTTCCCATTCGAATCAGCACCCGCGCTGTGCCATCGATATCGCCGCTCAGCACCGAAACGACAAGCGTCACCAACTGATCGCGCTGCAGGCTGGAGAGTGAGCCGCACAGACCAAAATCAATGAAGGCCAGTTTCAGACCGGACGGCTTGCGCACCACAAACAGATTCCCCGGGTGTGGGTCGCCGTGGAATCGGCCATGGATAAATATCTGCCGATAAAAGGAATCGACCAGCAATAGTGCCGCCTCGTGGGCTTCGGCCGAGTCGCGCTCCACATCGATGATTCTCAGTCCCTGTACGAGGTCCATGGTGAGCACCGCACGCGTGCTGTGCGTTCGAAACACACCCGGTACGATAATACCGGGGTCATTGGCGAATAACTCACCAAATTCTTCCAGATTATCGGCTTCAAACTGGAAGTCGATCTCCCGGGTCAGCGCCTCATCCAGTGCCCGAACAACCGCAACCGGCGAGTAGAATTCCATCTCGGTGAAACTGGCTTCCAGAAGCCGAGCGATGGCGTACATCAAATCCAGGTCAGCCCGAATCGTCGCCGCGATACCCGGGCGCTGCACTTTGATGACCACCTCGGTTCGACCCGGTAACACCGCTCGATGTGTCTGTGCAATGCTCGCCGATGCCAGTGGTTCGGCTGTAAACTCCCGAAAAGCCTCGGAAAGCGGCTTGCCTAACTCAAATTCGATGACCTCACGGATCACGTCGAATGGTAATGCCGGAACATTGTCCTGAAGCTGTGAAAGCTCCGCGATAAACTCCGGCGGCAGCAAATCTGACCGGGTCGAAAGAATCTGACCGACCTTCACAAACGTGGGGCCCAGCTCCTCAAGCACCCCCCGAAAGCGTCTGGCCACGTCGGCCCGGTCCTTCAGCATCGCCCGAAACCGACGCACGGAATCACGCGGCAATTCGAATACCGAGTTCTCGTCACCTCCCGAGAACGCCTCCCGCGAGAGCAGGTCGCCAAAGCCATGGCGCAACAACACCCGGGATATC
>JAGWVZ010000784.1 GCA_018970625.1 Myxococcales bacterium
CTACCGAGCGACTTCTTCGGAGGTGATCTTCTGGCATCGCTCTGCGAAGGGGCGACCGCAGCCGATGTCCAGCCAGTCGACGGCGGCCCCGATCTGCGGGTATTGATCTGCCCGACCTGCAGGAAGTGTTCAAGGTCATCGCGCTTCACGAACTGTGGGAGGTGTTCCGGACGTGCGGATTCGATCCTTTAGCCCGATTCGCCACCCCGACTTCAATGAGGTGGTCGTCCACTTCACTGGACGGCGCGCCACCGGAGAGGACGCCTCACGCCGGCTACTTCAGGTGGTTAGTGACGGGGCAATCGTTTCGTCGATTCCATACGGGAATGACCTTGGAGCCGCATGCTTTACCGAGTCGACAGCACGCGGTGTGAGCTGGCTCATCAGCATGAACCATTTCGCTCCCTTCGGAATCGCATTCACCAAGACCTTCGTCTTCGCACACGGCGGTGCACCAGCCATCATCGTCAGAGGTGACGAGTGGAATTACGTCCAGGCGCTCACTCCAGAGCTTCGTGCCCGTACGGTTCGCTTGTGGCCGGGCGCCGACCCAGAGCCCGGCGAGTCTCTGCCCGCCCACCTGCAGACCCGATCTGAATGGCTCGCTGAACGGGAATGGCGTGTACCGGCGGCTGCCGGAACCGCTGCGATTACCTTTGAGACGGATGACATCGCATTCCTTGTCGTGCCCGACGCCGATTGGATTAGATCAAATGTCCGGTCGCTGACCAAGACGGATGGGAAAGAAGCTGGGCGTCGATTGGCCAGTGTCCGTTGGGTGGCGATATCCCGTAGGGGCAAGATTATCCAGAACAACGGCGTCCGAATTTCGGGACCCTAGACACCAATCCTGCTGCGGCCACGTGCCGAGTATGCGGTGCGGCAGGGCTAGACCGCGTGCATGGATGTCACCGGTTGTCACCGTGTTGAGCATGAACAACAACACCTCCACATGCGACATTGCTGTCGCCGCCATGAATGCCCTCCACAACGGACTGGGTGACCGCGAACCGGCAGCCGTCTTCATCATCCTGGACGACGAGTGTGCGGTCACCAACCTTTCACACGACCCGTACGTAGCACTCGCAGACCTCGACGCCTCACGCTCGATGATGGCAAATGCCGACGCAGTCGGAGTCAGCGCCTACGGGTGGGCCGCACCGTTTAGAGATGCCGACGGCGAAGAAATAGAACCCAGCTAGAGCCCTCACCGACGTCGCGTCCACCTGGTCTCGATCATCACGCGAGACGGCAAGTCAGCCAGCGTCGTCACCTTCCTCGACTCAGGCGAGGTGACTACCGATGAGGAGGACTCCGCGACGGGGTCACTCGCCGATGCACTGCGCGCCACCGCTGAGCGATTGTTCGGCCATTCGACAGGCGACCATCATCACTTCTGAGTCGACGAGGCCAACCGGGAAACTACGGACTCGAAGCCCACCACCCGGCGTTCACTCCTCCAGCGGATCGCACACATCGTCAGCGGTGCCATCTCTCGATGAACGACCTCGTCGTTTCGCTGACTGTCCATCAACCAACTGCCGTAACAACTTCTGATACGTCTCGTCGACGTCCTCATCCTTCGTTCGACGCCTGCCACCGATTCCATATGCCCGTGCACATTTGTAAATTATTGGATGATTTCAAGATTCTGTGAGGCACTAGGAAACTGCCCAATTAGCTCGGCTCTCGAGAACCTGTTCAGCAGTGGCTGGCCAGTGCATGGATCGGGCCCTTGACCCTGATCTGCCTGTCGTTGAGGCTGTAACCATGTGAATTGGACCCCAGGTAAGCCTATTTTCTTCTGGACTCACCACCGAAACTCTGTGACAGGGCGTCACAAAATGGGGTCCAAACCGGTCAACCCGTGTCACAAACAGTCTGAGGCGCG
>JAGWVZ010000785.1 GCA_018970625.1 Myxococcales bacterium
AGGGCAGCCGTCCTTCTCAGAAGGGACCGTTCGGAAACAGCGACCGGCGCAGCGCGGGAATCAGCGCGGCCAACTCGACCGGAACCGATACATCCCACATCGCCGCCTCTTTCGTCTTCGGCACCATCATCGCGTAAATGGCGTCCCAGGGAATCTGCACGAAGAAGTCGCCCGTATCGAACGACAACGTCGCGCGAACCCCCTGTTCGTCATACGCGAAGTCCGGGATATGGAAGTTGTGGCTGAAGTTCAGAATCAGGCGCGGAACACCCCTGAACTGACGCGGCACCTCCACTCCCGCAACGCGGGTGTCGAAGGTCACGGCCGTCAGGTGTTCCTTGATGAACGTCTGAAACCGTCCCAACTTCTCCATCGAAAGGAACGACACCGGTGGAACCATCGGAATCGCCGGCGAAGCGGGCGCAGACGCAGCCATTTTAGGCTTTGACGCAGGTTTTTTGAGCTTACCGACCGGCGCCAGGGCGTCTGTAGCAAGCTCGTTAGCCTTGGCTTCTGCTTTTTTGGCCCTCGGCTTCGCAGGAGCGACCGCAGCCTCACCTTCCGACGACACCGGGGTCGTAGCAGCTTTTGCGCGCTTCGGCTTCCCGGTCGCGACCGGCTCACTCGCAGCAGGCACGGCCGAAGCAGACGCCAGCAATCGTGCCTGTGCGCGCGCGGCAGACTCGACGCCTTCGGTCTTCTGAGGTCCACCGAACGGAAGGGTCACCAGCTCACCACGACCTGCAGGAACCGGCTTTTCTCCCGATTCCGTCATGATCACCCGACGACGAAAATCGACGGCGATCACATTGTCAGGACGTTTCGATTCATCGGACGACGACATGTGGACTGGCTTCCAGAGAGTTCAGAATCGGAGCGCGCCGCTTACACTCGCAACCACTTTGTCTGTCAAGATCGCGGCCGGACACCTTGCGGGTACGCTTCACCTCAGACACAGCTCGCAACGGCTCTCAAACACCCGGAATCACCGTTGTCAGCACCCGGGTGACGTCACCGCCGCCCTGCCACCTTACTGCACCTCGATATCCACCGGCTCGCTCTCGCTGCGCACCGACGCCTGATAGTACAGCCACACCGCCGAGGGCGGCGTCTGGGCTCGCACGGCGAGCGTGGCGATCATGTGATAGGTCAGCGACAGGGATTCACCAGCTTCCAGACCATACAGGTACACCGTCAGCTGCCGTCCGGCACGCTCTACCCGGGTGACACCGCTCTCAGGGTCGCTGGTGTAGGTGTCAAAGTCGCTCATGACCACGTCGAATCCGGGCGGTACGCCGAGGTCAATCATGACCATATCCTGCCGAGCCGAGCTGTTGTTGGTCACTGTCACGGTGACACCTACCTGCTCGTCCACCTGCAGCTGCGTGCGATCATAGGCCACATCAATCGACAGCGGCGCCTCGGTCGGGGTCTCATCGACCATGGTCCAGGGCAACCAGTACGAACCGGCGATCTGGAACATCAGCGCGCCCTCGCCTTCCAGCTCCATGCGAACCACGTGGTCGCCGGTGGCGATGGTGTCGCCAAGCTCGATCGTCTGCAGCAGATCAGCGTTCAACGCGTTGATCTCCAGCGTATCCACGAGCGCATCATCCAGATAGACCTCGACCGTGCCCTCTACCTGCGACACGGCATTCTCGAGCTGCATCAGGAACGTGCGCAGCGTCTGAATCGTCGCCTGCGTCGATTCCCACGCCCCAAATGAGCCTTTCTTCGTCAGCAACCAGCCAATGCCGGCGTTGACGGTCGTCGGCGCAAAGTCGCCGCGCATAAACGCCTGCAGCACCAGCGCCGTGGTCTCAATGCTCATGCTGTCGCCGCCGCCATAGTACAGGCTCTGCGACTCCGATGACCACCAGTTCAGCTCG
>JAGWVZ010000059.1 GCA_018970625.1 Myxococcales bacterium
GCCGATATGCCACGCCACCGAGAGTCCTGTCAGGCCGGCACCCAATACCAGAATCTCGGTTTCCTGCACCGGCGAGATACTCATGCCAGACGCCCTGTACCAGAAGAAGCAGTCGATGTACCCGGCGACTGCAGTACCCCGGCGATGCTATCCCGGAGTGCCATAATGGCCGGTGTCCATGAGGACGTCTGTGCCAGACCGTGCATGCCGTGCGCGACACAGAAATTGCGCCACCGCGCAGGATTTCCCACAACCTGCATCATGTTCGACGGCCGCGAAGGCAGGGCTCCGAACTGAAGGTGGCGCAGCCCATCGAGCGTAGTAGCAATCTCCTCGGCCACGCTGCGCACGGTGCGCGGTTCTCCCGAACACAGGTTCACCTCATCGAGCTCCCGCACATCGTCTGCCTGCATGGTCGCCATGGCAACCAGTGCGCGAGCGACGTCAGAGACGGGAACATAATCGCGGATTTCCACGCCTTCGGTAAGCTGCAGCGGCACGCCGGTCAGGCAGGCCTGTACCACTTGTGGAACCAGCTTATGCAGGCCTTCGCCTTCACCAAACATGCCGAAGGGGCGGGCCAGCACAACGTGCATGGGCGACGTGTGGCGCACCGAACGCAACATCAGCGTCGCTGACGCCTTGCTGGCGCCATAGATTCCCGACGGCCGAAGTGGGGCATCCTCGGTAAATGGCGTCTCGGAAGAGCCATATTCATAGCCGGTGCCCACATGGATAAACCGGTCGGCGCCATAACGAGCCGCACTCTGGTGCAACAACAACGTGCCGTCGATATTGACGCGAACAGCCATCACCGCGTCCTGCTGACCGTGGTCCACACCATATGCCGCGCAGTGAATAACAGCGCGCGGGCGCAGCGTCTGCATGAGCGCCGCAATATCGTCGGCCGAGGCGAGGTCGCAGCGATACGTGCGCACCAGGGAATTTCCCTGTAGCTGAGCCGGCAGTTTTTCCGGATTTCGCACTGGCACAGCCACCGGAGTGCCGCCCTGCGCGAGTAGCCGGGCAACATGCCGCCCCAGAAAGCCGGTTGCGCCGGTAACGACGACGGGATTGGCCTGACTCATACGTCGGCTCCAGCGGTGCGAATCTGCGCCAGCATCATGCCGCGAAGCGCCTCGGCCGAGGCACCCTCGGCGTGTGCG
Organism: Myxococcales bacterium; assembly: GCA_018970625.1. Next base: position 1,167 of record JAGWVZ010000059.1, read on the forward strand.
CGATACCACTCGGCTGTCCATTGCAGGCATTGCGAAAGCGGAATTTTGGGCCGCCAGCCCATGCGATGAGCAGCCAGGGAAGAATCGAGTTTCAGCAGGCCGGCTTCATGCGGACCGTGTTCGCGGTCGCTGATGTCCTGCCATGCGGCACCTTCACCCCACGCTGCACATAGTCTATCCATGACCGCGCCAACCGGAAGCACGTCGTGGTCGGCGGGGCCGAAATTAAATGCGCGGGCGTATGCGGTGTCGTGCCACGCCTTTTCTGCGAGCACGAGATAACCGCGCAGCGGTTCGAGCACGTGTTGCCAGGGACGCGTGGCGTGCGGCGACCGAATTTGCACGGCGGCGCCGCTGGTCCATGCGCGCACCGCGTCTGGAATCAGTCGGTCCTCGCTCCAGTCACCGCCGCCGAGCACATTGCCGGCGCGGGCGCTGGCCACCGACACACGATGGGGCTGACCCGAAAAGAAGGAGCGACGATACGCCGACGTCACCAGCTCGGCGCATCCCTTGCTGTTACTGTAGGGGTCATAACCGCCCATGGGCTCGTTTTCGCGGTAACCCCACGGCCATTCCTGATTTTCGTAACATTTATCGCTGGTGACGATGACAACTGAGCGCACGCTCGGGGTTTGTCGTACCGCATCCAGCACATGGACAGTCCCCATGACGTTGGTGCGATAGGTCTCGACCGGGTCGCGGTAGGACTTACGCACCAGCGGCTGCGCAGCCATGTGAATGACAATATCGGCTTGTGAAGCCTGCAGCTGAGCCAGCACCTGCGTCTGGTCGGCGACGTCGCCCACGTGGTGGTGAACGATATCGGCGGTGTGCAGCACGTCGAACACGGCTGGCGTTGAGTCGGGCGCGAGGGCGTACCCAAAGACCTCGGCGCCGAGCTCATGAAGCCAGTGACAGAGCCATGTGCCCTTGAAGCCGGTGTGGCCGGTCAGAAATACACGTTTTCCGTTCCAGAACGACGCGTGTGGAACAGCGGTGACATTCATGCCCAGACCTTCCAGGGTGCCTTGCCCGTGCCCCAGAGTTCATCGAGCATTTTTTTGTCGCGCAGCGTGTCCATGGGGAGCCAGAAACCGTTGTGCCGGAAGGCGTGAAGCTCTTTTTGCAGGGCGAGGGTCTCCAGAGGCTCGCGCTCCCACGTGGTTTCGTCGCCAGCAATCAGATCAATCACCGAAGGTTCCAGCACAAAGAAACCGCCATTGACCCAGCCACCGTCACCGACGGGCTTTTCTTCAAAGGCATCGATGCGACCGGCCGGGTCGATCGCCAGGCGTCCAAATCGGCCGGGCGGCTGCGTCGCCGTCAGGGTCGCTTTCCCACCATGCGAGCGGTGAAACGCGAGCAGCGCTGTGATATCGATATTTCCGACGCCGTCCCCGTACGTCAGACAGAACGTATCGTTGCCAATATAGTCGCGCACCCGACGCACTCGGCCGCCGGTCATGGTGTCGGCGCCGGTGTCTACAAGGGTGACTTTCCAGGGTTCCGAAGAGTTCTGGTGTACCTGCATGCCATTATTCGACAGGTCGAAGGTGACGTCCGACATGTGCAGGAAATAATTCGCGAAATATTCCTTTACGACGTAACCCTTGTACCCCAGACACACCACGAACTCGTTGATGCCGTAGTGCGAGTAGATTTTCATAATGTGCCAGAGAATCGGCTTACCGCCGACTTCGACCATCGGCTTGGGTCGAAGTCCGGTCTCTTCGCTCAGGCGCGTGCCCAGGCCACCAGCGAGAATCACAGCTTTCATAACGGGGCTCCCTGACGAAGCATGGCCTGTGCGAGGTCACGCGTGGTGGCGGTCATGTAGGCAATCTGCTCTTCGGTAATACCCGGCCAGCAACCCAGCCAGAACGATCGGTTCATAACGTGGTCGGTGTTTTCCAGCGTGGTAGCGACACGGTAATGAACGTCGCGATAGGCCGGCTGGCGTGTGAGGTTGCCGGCGAACACCAGACGTGTGCCAATGCGGCGCTCTTCGAGCTGTCGAACGAGTACATTGCGATCGATGGCCACATCGGGGCGCACCGTGAGCACAAAGCCAAACCATGATGGCTCGGTGCCCGCCGTCGCTCTGGGCAGAATAAAGTACTCTTCCAGACCGGCCTCGCGGAACGATTGCGTGAGCAGCGCATGGTTGCGCCGCCGTGCCTCAATAAATCCGTCGAGTTTCTGCAGCTGGCTTACGCCAATGGCCGCCTGCATATCGGTAAGCTTCAGGTTATAGCCAATATGCGAGTAAATATATTTGTGGTCGTATCCTTCGGGCAATTCACCCAGCTGCCAGCAGAAACGTTTGCCGCAGGTATTGTCTTCGCCCGGCGGGCACCAGCAGTCACGGCCCCAGTCACGGAATGACTCCAGTATGGTCTGCCAGCGAGCGTTCTTGCAGAACACGGCACCACCTTCGCCGGTCGTAATGTGGTGCGCCGGATAGAAACTCAGCGTGCCCAGCTCACCGAACGTGCCCACGTGCTGTCCATCAATCGTGGCACCAAAGGCATCGCAGCTGTCTTCGACAAAATACAGACCGTGACGACGACAGAAGTCAGCCACCACGCGGGCATCAAACGGATTACCCAGCGTGTGCGCGACCATCACGGCACGGGTTTTCGGGCTGACGGCGGCTTCGAGCTGGTCCAGACACAGGTTGTGCGTCTCGAGGTCGACGTCCACAAACACAGGTGTGCAACCCTGCTGCACGATCGGATTCACCGTCGTTGGAAACCCTGCCGCAACGGTAATGACTTCGCTACCTGCAACAATGCGTTCGTCGCCGAGCGTGGGAGAGGTCAGGGCCGAGAAGGCGAGCAGGTTGGCGGCAGAGCCGGATGTGGTGGCGACCGCTTTGCGGGCACCCACACGGCGTGCGAGCTGCTTTTCGAATTCTTTGGCGTAGCGGCCGGCCGTTAGCCACATGTCCAGGCTGGAGTCGACGAGGTTATGCAGATCGTCGGCGTCGACCACCTTTCCACTGACCGGAATATACGACACACCCGGCTCGAACGTCTTTCTGGCCACTGACTCGAAGTAACGGCGGGAAAGAGCCAGGATTTCGGCGCGCAACGCCGCTGATTCACTCATTTTCGGTCTTTGGATACAAAGTGTCAGGTAGGGTACCTGCCCGCCAGACAGCGGGCACAACCCAGACAAGGTTCCCGTCGGCTCTAACGCCTTTGCCATACTCTTTCAAGTCGGCTTGCCGCCCTGTTATCCGCGTGTCTCCGGCATTCGAGATTGCGCTGATCGCCTCCCCCCGCTATGCCGAAATGCCATGAAGGGCTCACACACACAGGTCCGATTTCCACTCGAGGCGTTCAGTCGTTCGGGGGGCATGCGCGTCATCGTTGGCATTGCCAATGCGCTCGCTCAGGGTGGCGTACGCGTTCAGGTGGTCGTCCCTGACTTTTCGTGCCAACCACCCTGGCCGCTGCACCCGGATGTCGCGCTGACGGTGATTTCGACCGCCGCCCTGCCACACAGGCTTCGGCAAATGCAATGGTTTCAGTGGCTTGCATTGCATGGTGCCGATGATTGCGAGGTTGTGGTCTCTACCTTCTGGCGCACCATGTACTGGTTAAGCGCCAGCTGCCGTCTGCAGCGGCGGCGCCCGACGCTTGTGAACCTTGTGCAGGGAGACGACGCGCGCAGTCAGGTTCAGGAGCGGCAGATGCCCGCGCTCGCGAAACGGGTTCTGTTTCCGCTGGCGCGCAGATCCGTGCAGCTGCCAGCGAAGACGGTGCTGGTGTCTTCGTGGTTGCAGCAGAGCGTGGGGAGGCAGGGCGACGTGATCCCCAACGGGGTCGATCGGTCCATGTTCTATCCGGCAGCGACGGCCAGTGTTGCAAAGACGGAGTTTGTGGTGGGTGCGGTGGCGCGCGCGACGGCGCAGAAAGGCTGGGACACGCTGCTCGATACCTGCAGTCGACTGGTGCAGCGCACGGAGATGAACGTCCGGTTTGTTTTCGCAGCGCCCGATGCGCTGCCCATGAGCGAGATTCCGTCAGAGGTCGTCGAGCGGCTGACCATTCTGCAGCCGCGCGACGATGGCGCGATGCGCCACTTCTATCAGTCGCTGGACGCCTTCCTGTTCTGTTCACTGTCGGAAGGCTTTGGCCTTCCACCGCTCGAGGCGATGGCCTGTGGTGTGGCGGTTGTCAGCACGGATTGCGGTGGGGTCCGTGAGTTTATGGATGGTCAGAACGGGGTGCTGGTGCCCGTGGGCCAGCCCGCGTTACTGGCCGATGCCCTGTACGAGCTGTGGAGGCTGCCCGCTGGGCGACTGCGCATGTGCGACCTGGGGCTGATGACCGCGGCCCGCTTCTCGACCGAGGTGCAAATGCAGCGCTATGTGCATTATTTCAGGGAGTTGTTGACGGCATGAGCCATGCCATTCCAGCCTTTTCGGTGGTCATTCCGGCATGGAAGCGTGCCGAACTCACGCAGCGGGCTGTACACAGCGTGTTGCAGCAGACGTTCACGGACTTCGAGGTCATCGTGGTGGACGACGCGTCACCCGAACCCATCGAGCCGCAACTGCACCTGCCTGCCGACCCCCGTGTCCGCGTGATGCGACGTATTGCCAACGGCGGTGGTTCGGCCGCCCGAAACACGGGTTTTGATGCCGCGCGCGCGCCGGTGGTGTGTCTGCTGGACTCCGACGACCTGTGGCTCCCCGGCAAGTTGCAGGCCGAATACGACTGGCTGCAACGGCACGAACGCGGTGACCACTGGCTGCTGTTTTCACGGTTCTGGGTCGATTCGGTCAACGGACGAACCCTGGCGCGTGAAGCCAGGTGGAACCCCGGCATGGAGCTCGCGGCGTTCCTGTTCGCCGACCGTGGCCCGATGCAGACGAGCTCGCTGACCATGCCGACGCGTCTGGCGCAGCGAGTTCGCTTTGATGAGCGACTGCCAAGGCTTCAGGACTGGGATTTTGTGCTTCGAATCGCAGCCACAGGTGCTCGGATCGAGTATTTGCCGGTAGAGACCGCGGTGTATGATGCGCCTGATCATGACGATCGCATCTCGTCCCGACTGGACCCGGATTTTCTGCGTCGCTGGATCGAGGCGCGCAAAGGCTGGATGAGCCCGCGCGCCTACTGGGGATTTATGGCCAATAAGCTGGCGCCCGAGCTGGTGCAGACCGGCCGCCGCGAGCAGGCGATTCCGCTGCTTCTTCAGGGCGTGCTACACGGTGTGCTGACGCCGCGTTACGCCGCGATCGAGCTGCTGCGCCTGGGCGTTCCTGCGTCTGTATTTGCGAGATTGCTGCGCGCACGCCGCACCCTGCGTGAGCGGACCCGCACGCCCTAGATGGCCAGCCAGCGGTGGAAATTGACGCCCTTCTCGTTCGCTTCTAGGTAGCCCCGTTCGCGTTTCCTCTGCCGGTCGGTCTCTGCACATGCACCCACTCTGCCACCTGACAGCACAACCCGCGGCCTTTCGCCGCCGGGGGCGGACATGAGGGTGCTCTTTCTGCTGGAAGGAAAGACGGTGCCCGCATCGCGCTTTCGGGTGCTGCAGCTGCTGGATGCGTTTCGCGGAATTGGCATCGCGCCGACCGTTCGCTTTGCCTACGGCGACGCCTATAACCGCACGCTGCACACTCCACTGGCGCGGCCCTATCAGTTGGCAACCCGGCTTGGCAGGGCGGTAGCCGGGCTCGACGCGGGAAGTTTTGACGCCGTGTTTCTGCAGCGACCCGCGCTGCCTTTCTCGGCGATTCCTGAGCGCCTGGTGCACGCGCTCAATCACCGCACCATCTTCGATGTCGACGACTCGATATTTGTGGGTGCCGGTGGCGAAGTCGCGCCCTTGCGACTGCGCGGGTTTCAGCAGACGGTGCAGACCGTCGAGCAGTTGATTGTCGGAAATCGCTGGCTGGCACAGCAGGCCGGTGTCGAGAACAAGACCACCGTAATCCCTACGGTCGTCGACGATACCCGCTACGTCCCTTCGCGTGCTTCCTCGGCGCGAGCGCCGGTGATTGGCTGGATGGGAACGATGGGCAATTTTCCTTTTTTGCGGCAGGTGCTGCCGGATTTGCGCACGGTGCTCGACCGCAACCCGGGAGTACGCGTACGCCTGGTGTCCAACGCGACCCTGCAGGATGTGGTCGGTGATGCGCGGTTTGAGCAGGTTCGCTGGTCGGCAGAAACCGAAGTGAAACTGTTGCAGAGCTTCGACATTGGCTTGATGCCGTTGCCTGACAACGTGATGACGCGCGGCAAATGCGCGTTCAAAATGATCCAGTACATGGCGGTGGGCAGGCCGGTGGTGGTGTCTGCCGTGGGTGCCAACATCGAGACGTTCGGAGACCCGGTTCCCGGATTCCTCGTTCCCACGGAACAGTCATGGGTCGAACCGCTGCAGCAGCTGCTGGATGATCCGTCACTGCGGTTGCGCTGTGGAGAAGCAGGACGGCAGCGGGTGGAATCGCACTATTGTATTCGTGCAGTAATGCCGACCTATCAGGCTGTATTTGCGAAACTTAAGGCCGGTTTACCGGCATCGGTATGAAAAGGTGTGGAGCATGACGAGCGAGCAGCCCTGTATTCTGGTCACCGGCGGAGCCGGTTTCATCGGTTCCAATCTGGTGCACTCGCTGGTGCAGCAGCAGCCCGGCGTTCGCATCGTCGTCGTCGACAAGATGACGTACGCAGGCAATCGACAGAATCTGGAGCCGTGGCTCAGCGGCGGTCAGTGTGTTCTGATCGAGGCCGACATTGCCGACGCTGACGCGATGCAGACGGTCTGGGAACAGTGGAAACCGACCGGCGTGTACCATCTCGCGGCCGAAAGCCACGTGGATCGCAGCATTTCAGGCCCGCGTCCGTTTATTGAGTCGAATATTACCGGCACTTTTGTTTTGCTGGAGTGCGCGCGACGCGCGTGGCTGGCACCGGGTGCAGTCAGCGGCCGTTTTCTGCACGTCTCTACGGATGAGGTGTTTGGCAGCCTTGGCGAAACCGGTGCCTTTACCGAAGAGACGCCCTACGACCCATCCAGTCCCTATTCGGCGAGCAAGGCGGCGAGTGACCATCTGGTACGTGCGTGGCATCGCACGTTTGGACTGGACGTGGTGCTGACCAATTGTTCGAACAATTATGGCCCGCGACAATATCCCGAAAAACTGATTCCCGTCATTATTCGGAATATTGTCGAGCGTAAACCATTACCGGTCTATGGTGATGGAACGAATGTCCGCGACTGGTTGTTTGTCACCGACCACTGCGAAGCGCTCATCACAGTCTTTGAAAAAGGCGAGTCGGGACGCAGCTATAATGTGGGCGGAAACAACGAGTGGTCCAATATTGACCTGGTACGCCTGCTCTGCGACATGGTGGACGACGAGCGCGGACTCCCACGCGCGTCGCAGTCGCTGATCTCGTTCGTGACCGACCGCCCTGGCCACGATCATCGCTACGCGATCGACCCTACCCGGATTCGCACCGAGCTTGGCTGGCAACCACGCCACACCTTCGAGGACGCCATCCGCCAGACCGTGCGCTGGTATCTTCAATCACCCTCGTAACATCCGCCGTGGTCACCCCCGTAGCGGCCGCCCTCGTGGCGGCCGACCCGCGATCACGTCCACCGACCTCTGTTCGATTGCAATCAGCCGTGTTGACGCTATAGCGCCCTCATCCTGTCCCCACCATTGAGTGAAGTCCATGAAGGGTATCATCCTCGCAGGCGGCACCGGTAGCCGGCTTTTCCCGCTCACCAAAGTGACCAACAAGCACCTGCTCCCGGTCGGCCGCAAGCCCATGATCCTTCATGCGGTAGACAAGCTGCGCGAAGCGGGCGTGACGCGCATTCTGGTCGTGACCGGTACCGAACACATGGGCGATATCGTGGGCCTGCTCGGCTCGGGACGCGACTATGGGTGTCAGTTTACCTTCCGTGTGCAGGACGAGGCCGGTGGCATTGCGCAGGCGCTTGCACTCGGTGAGGATTTTGCCGCTGGTCAGCCGATCTGTGTGATTCTGGGCGACAATGTGTTTGGCGACTCGCTGGTGTCGCATGCCGATGCGTATCGCGCGCAGGGCGGTGGTGCCCGGGTGATCCTCAAGCCCGTGGAAGACCCGGAACGTTTCGGTGTCGCCCGCGTGGACGGTGATAACGTGCTGGAGATCATCGAGAAACCAACGGTTCCACCGAGCAACCTCGCCGTTACGGGCATTTATTTTTATGACGGCGACGTATTCAACATCATTCGCACACTCAAGCCCTCGGCCCGTGGCGAATACGAAATTACCGATGTCAACAACGCCTACATTCAGCGACAGGCCATGACGTTCGGCACTTTTGGCAGCTGGTGGACCGACGCCGGAACGTTCCCGTCCCTGCTGCGCGCCAACGCGCTGGTGATGCAGGATGAGCCCCTCGCCGAGTGAGTCTGGCCGTACGTTCGCGGTCGCCCCTTCGCCTTTGAATGTGCCATGCAATTCCTGTCGACCTCGATCCCTGACGTCGTGATTGTTGAACCGCGCGTGTTTGGTGACCACCGTGGTTTCTTCATGGAGACGTTTCATCGGCAGCGTTTTCTGGACGCCGGTCTCGACCTTACCTTTGTGCAGGATAATCAGAGTCGCTCGGCACAAGGCGTCTTGCGGGGACTGCACTATCAGCTGCATCAGCCGCAGGGAAAGCTCGTGCGCGTCACCCGTGGCCGCATCTTCGACGTAGCCGTTGATCTGCGGCGCTCGTCGGCCACCTTTGGTCAGTGGGTGGGCGAGGTGCTCGACGACGAGCGGCATCGACAGCTCTGGGTGCCACCCGGTTTTGCACACGGCTTTCTGGTGCTGAGCGAGTCAGCCGACGTCGTGTACCGGTGCACCGACCTGTATGCGCCCGGCGATGAACACACGCTGCTCTGGGATGACCCGGCTGTGGGTATTCAGTGGCCGCTTCAAGGTCTCACCCCCGTGCTGTCACCCAAAGATTTGCAGGGACGGCCGCTCTCCGAGGCACCCACCTATGCGTGAGCCACTCAGCGGACGTGTTTGGGTGACGGGTGCAAACGGGCAGGTGGGCAGGGCGTTGCTGCAACAGGTACCGGCGTCCGTTCAGGCTGTGGCGTTGCGCCGGGATAACGCCGACCTGCAGGACCTTCGCTGGATCTCTGCGGTGGAGCAGGAGTCGCCTCCCGCCCTGATCCTCCATGTGGGTGCATACACGGCCGTTGACAGGGCCGAGGCTGATCGGGAAGCCGCCTGGCTGGTGAATGTGGAAGCAACACGGGCACTTGGCGAATGCGCCGCCAGGCATGGTGTTCCGCTTGTCTATGTGTCAACGGACTATGTTTTTCCCGGCGATCGTCCCACGCCATGGTCGCCCGATGATCCGACGCAGCCGCTGGGTTGGTACGGCGAAACCAAATGGCAGGGTGAACGTGCGTTGCAGGCAATCGAGGGCTTGCATTGTGCAGTCGTTCGTACCTCGTGGGTGTACGACGCGCAGGGGCAGAATTTTGTGCGGACCATGCTGCGACTGATGGCGACGCGCGACAGCATTGGCGTCGTGGGCGACCAGTTCGGGACGCCGACCTCGGCGCGCGATCTGGCGTCGTTTCTGTGGCATGTCGCGCAGGTTCGGGCGACCGGGATTTTTCATTATGCGAACGCAGGTTCTGCCAGCTGGTATGATTTCGCGGTGGCCATTTATGAGGAAGCGACGGCGTTGGGCATGCTGAATCGCCCGGTTGAGATACGTCCCATTAGCACAGCGGAGTATCCCACGCCGGCGCGTCGGCCGTCTTTTTCTGTGTTGAACCGCGCCTCCGCATGGCAGCTTGCCGGGAAGGTGTCGCCGCACTGGCGCGTGTCGCTGCGTGAGGTGCTCCGCGATATCCAACTGTCGGGTTGCTCATGACGTATGAGGCGACTTCCGTCGAACCGACGGCGCATCCGTCGTCGCGCCTGGTCAGTCTGGACGTCATGCGTGCCATCGCCGTGCTGATGGTGATGGTGAGCCACCTGTCCTACTCCATTGGAATGAATGCCGCAGGTGAGCGAATTTCAGCAACGCCTGACTGGTTGAATCACGCGCTGGAATATGGTCGTTACGGGGTGCATCTTTTTCTGGTAATTTCGGGTTTTTGTATTCACCTGCAGTGGGCGCGTGCCCGGGAACCGGATGCCCGTATTGATTTCAGGAAATTCTGGCGAAAGCGCCTTACGCGTCTCTATCCACCCTATTTTGTCGCGCTGGTGGGCTCACTCGCGCTGCTGTGGGTCTATTACCGGTTTGTTGCTGGTGCTGCCGGACCCGGAATTGCTGGTCAATTTGGTTATACCGAGCCGGGTCTTTTCGTCGTCGATCTGTTCCTGCTGCTGTTTCTTTTTCAGAATGTAAATGGTTCGAGTGAACGCGTTGGCAACGGGCCTTTCTGGTCGCTGGCGCTCGAAGAACAGCTGTACATGCTGTATTTTCCGCTGCTCTGGGTTCGGCGCAAATGGGGGTGGGGCGTTACGCTGGCGGGGTCGACAGCCATATGCCTTGGCTGGCGAGCGGTGGGCCTTGTCTGGCACGATTCGGCCCCTTCGTCGTGGTTCGTTCTGGGTCCCGCACTCTGGACCATCTGGGTATTGGGCGCGGTCGGTGTCGAAGCTCACTTCGGCTGGTTGAAGTTACCAGCCTGGATGCGCAGCCTCTGGGCGGGTGTTCTGTTGGTAACCTGACGAGCTGCCCCGTATAGCAGATG
>JAGWVZ010000786.1 GCA_018970625.1 Myxococcales bacterium
GGCGTAGGCCGTAAATTCGGTGGCCGTTGTTGTCAGGAATGCCAACGCCGTGGTCACTGCACCGATGGCCATGCCCACGCCAGCCTTTGTCACTGTACCGCGGATGGCAGTTTCAAGTGACGCGCCTCCGCGAAGTAACTCCCCATATCGCCCCAGCAGAAATACGCCAAAATCGATGCCGAGACCCAGCAGAATACTGCTGCAGCTGGAGGTCACCATATTCAGCCCGCCATAGAGCAGTCGAGCCACGGCCATTGTCGCTGCGACGCCCAGAATAACCGGCAAAATACCCAGCAACGTGTAACGAACACTTCGGAACGCCAGAAACAGCAGCACCAGTATCGCCAGTCCCGTCGCTGCAGACGTGGTCATAATGCCACGCTGAATCTCTTTCTCTTCGTCCACCACCAGCGCTGCCGGTCCGGTCACGTCAGCCGTAATGATGCCTCCCGAATCACCGGCGGCTGCAACGGCGGCGTCGCGTTCTGCCCGAATTGCCTCCATCATGGGCCGCACTTCATGGGCCTGCTGGGTTCCGGCAAGCTGCGGCTCAATCACAATATAGTGCATGGAGCCATCGGTCGAACTCAGATAACCCGCCTCGTCGACTCCCTGCGCCGAGGGTGGTGTGGTCGCCAGCAGGAGCAGGGTCGCAACATCAGACGGGCCAACCCTGGAAAATACTCGACCATCCAGGCCATCCACAGTGCGCAATCGTTCGGTCAGGTCAGCAGAGAATTCGCGACGGGCATCCGGGGTCGCACCCGAAATCACAACAATTAACGTGTTGGGAAATCCAAAGCGCTCAAAATACCGCATCTGAAGCGCCTGATGCGGATTATCTTCGGACACCATGGTGTGACGCGAGCTATCGACCGTCATCGTCGAAGCGATCGCACCGCACAGCACCAACGCCAGCAGATTGACTACAATGACGCGCCAGGGGTGGCGAATCCCCATCAGAGCGATACGATCCAGAAAATCGTTCATACGTTCCCGTTGGTTCTGTCGCTGGCTGCCGTCTGAAACAGCTCACGTTGCCGGCGTGCGTCGCGCAGGTTGGCCTGCAACAGCGACCCCGTGAGCAGATGGTTTTGCACCCAGCGCGGAAACAGGCCCCCAATATCGGTGGCCAGCACGTGCTCGACGCGGCATCCTGTTGGAGTCGCCAGCACCCGATGCACCGTGCTCAGCAGCTGACCGCGAACATAGCCCCGCCGCACAGGCACCGTCGCATCGACCACCGACTGGTAGGTAATGCAGGTCTCGGAATCACTGACGGTTCTTTTTCGAACCCCGTACAGGTACTCGCGGTTCGCCAGTGGTCCGGGTGTGCGGTACCAGACGTGAAACAACCAGTCGATGCACCCCGGATACTCGCGGAGAGTGGCCAGTCGTTTACCTTCCACGAACTCCGCATTCCATTCGCCCAGCCGTTCCACCATCTGATCGGCGATCAGCATGACGAGGGCTTGCGCCGGCGCATGGAAATCCACGTCGCTGCGATAACCACGCAAAGAAGCGTACGGAAGCATGCCCGTCGAAATGCGAATTCCAGGCTCGGAAATACGCGGACGCCAGCCCGCCGAAACGCGAAGAGCGTCCAGCGCCTGCACCTCGGCCCGCTGCATATCGACGAACGGTTGGGCTTCTGAAGAGGGATCGAATGCCATGGAGGTCATGGGGTGGTGCCGAATCGATGTACCAGCCCCAGCCATTCATCGTGGTAGGCGCGCAGATGTCCGGCGTGAAAGACTGAATTTTGAAGGCGGTGCGAAATCCAGCCTCCCAACTCATATACCATGAGGTGTTCTACCCGTGTGCGTCCACTTGCGAGTGACGAAATTCTCTGTCCCGATGGATACATCGGGCAACGAATAAACC
>JAGWVZ010000060.1 GCA_018970625.1 Myxococcales bacterium
CAGGCGCGCGCGCAGATATTCCAGCGAATAGCTGGCCAGAAACCCGGGCACTCCTTGCGTGGCATACTGCGCGACGTGCGCGAGCTCGTGCATGATAAGCGGCCAGCTGCTCAGAAGGCCCGAGTGGGCAACGTGGATGTCGAGGCCGAGGGCGATACCGGCAATGCTGCGTCGACGGGCGCCAAGTAGCACCGCTCGCTTCCACCATTCTTCGGCCGGATAAGGTTTCAGGGCGGAATGGATGCGCACGTTCTCCAGCGTCTCAGCGGCGAGCTGCAGGCCAGCGTCGGCGAGCAGCTCCAGAGCGCACTGCCGCGCAGGCTGCGATAGCAAATACATGGAGCCATCCTGGTAACGATCCGTGATTCGAAGTGCGAGTGGTGTCGCATCGGCTGCAACCGGTGTCCTCGCAAACGGTCCCCGGCTCGGCCGCATCGGCCTGAGCAAAGAACGACCGCGCGGGTGCGGCGCATTCATCCAGCACCGCGTTGCCATACGCGGCTGCGAGACCAGCGATATCGTCCGGCTCCAGCGTCCGCTTGGCGATCTCTCCCTGTTCAGTGCGCGCAAACATCGTGGTCCTAATCCAGTCGTCGGGTGACGCGCCCGTGAACGTCTGTTCGCGCGTGTGGTCGAGGCCAACAAAGTGTCCGACCTCATGTGTGAGCGTGTTTTGCAGGTCCATGACGCGATTCAGGAGCTGAAGAGACGCGATGTTGCCCCAGGCATAGTCGTCCAGATTCATCTCGATATCGGCATCCAGCACGTGGCCCGTTCGAAAGTTATAGGTGACACTGGTCAGCGCAACAACCTGTGGGCCGTGGGGCCAGTCCCGTTCGACAAAGGTGACCACATTGGCGTTGGCGTCCTCGTCACAGCCCCGGGCAAACCCAACCCTCGTTTCGTCGGTTGTGCCCACGACACGAAGAGTCAGACCCGACACTTCGGGCAGATTCCATGCCTCGAAAGAGTCCATCACGAGGGCAACGACCTCATCTTCGCTTCCGATCGACGAAGAGTTTGCAGGGTTCACGTGAATGTCCACGCACGCGACCGTCCATGCCAGCGGCACCGCGGTCTGGTCCGCTTCACAGGCAAAGACAGACGACGTAGCGTTCGGCACGCAGGTTTGGGTGCGCTCCCAGGCTGAAACTGGCGTGATGCCGAATGCCACCGCTCCAATCATCACGCCTGTCTGGAGCCCAAGTCGTAGCTCGGCCGAGATGCGTGCCGCAGGGCGCCTCACGGAACGACTTCGGGTGTTCGCGTCGGAGTGAGCTGCTCTTCGAGTTCTTCCAGAGGCATGACCGCGGGAAATGCACCGTCAGAGGGGACCAACGAACCATCGGAGGCAGACATCAGCACCGTCGCGCCGTCGGCCTGACGTGTGGCGATCCACCCGTTTGCGGACCTCGAAAGGGTGAACTTGCTGAAGGAAAGGGCGACCGACCCGTATTGACCGTCGTCACCCTGCTGCAGAAATACGAGGACCTGTTCACCGACGGCGTACGTGTCTGCGCCTGCGACGCGTGTAGCCAGATCGCCGACGCGGCCTCCGGGGCTCACAATCCCGATCTCGCTGTCGGGGACGCCGCCCTGATAAACCTGTTCGACGCGGAGCGTCGTTTGCGTGACGATCATGGAGCCGTCCAGCCTCGATTCGGACTCAAGCACTGTGCCTGCGACAATGAGATCGGCCGCAGCAGCCAACTCGACCACCGAACCGCCCACAATGGTCGTCGCCTGTGCCGGGAGCGATGCCGACACGAGGACGCAGAAAACGAGCATGGCAAAGTAAGAGCGGCGCAGTTGTAGCATCAGGCGACCATGGCGTGAGGTAGATGGGATTCAAGCGAATCCACCGGTCAGATGCAACCCTCCTCGGCACTCGACCGGAGTGAACGCGATTCCGACGCAGCGCGACGCGCTTTTTGTGCCCGTTGCTCAGGAAAGTCGGCCCGTTACCAGACCGGTGCACAGCCTGATCGTCGCACGCTGGACAGCGGCTGCATCGTGACCCCGCGGTCAACCGAACAGGGTGAGGACCGTCTGGCGTCTGACGGTAACGCGGGGCTCAAGGGTCGGGTTGGGTTGCATCCCTGCCGCTTCACGCGCATCGTGAGCATTTAGGTCTGGACCTGTTCCGAGAAAATACGATACACGTGTTCAGTTTTCAGCAGGCGATTTTCATCACAGGACTCATGACGGACGCGATTCTCATTCGAGGTGCCCGCACGCACAACCTGAAGGACGTCAGTTGCACGGTCCCGCGCGGCAAGCTGACGGTCATCAGCGGTGTATCCGGGTCGGGCAAGAGTTCGCTGGCGTTCGATACGCTCTATGCGGAAGGTCAGCGGCGATATGTGGAGACGCTGTCCACGTATGCGCGTCAGTTTCTGCAGCAGATGAGACGGCCGCCTGTTCGCGAAGTGCGCAATCTGCCGCCGTCACTCGCGTTGCGTCAGGGAAATCACGTCACGAATGCCCGTTCGACGGTGGGAACGGTCACCGAACTGAATGATCACCTTCAGCTGTTGTATCGCGGCGCAGGAACCGTGTCTTGCAAGCAGTGCAGTGTGCCCGTTCAACCCCACACCGCAGGGTCGGTCGTGCGATGGCTGGGTGAGCATGCAGGGTCAGAGAGGGTCCTGGTGATTGGCACGGCCGTACCGTCAGCCGACGAGTCAACGGCCGTTCTGCTGCGGGCGCTGGCCAGCGAGGGACATCGTCGACTCTACAAGGACGGGAAGACAATCGACATCGACAGCGAAGACGTCTCTGCGGTGACTCAGGACTCCCGCATTCGTGTGGTCATGGACCGCCTGAAAGTCGGCGCCGATGAATCGCGGTTGCGCGAGGCGGTGGAGGCCGCTCTGGCGTTCGGCGAAGGGACGGTGGAGGTTGTGCTGGTGGACCGTCCGGGAGAGGACGGCGAGCCGCGACGGCAGGTATTCTACACGACCTGGCGCTGCTCGGCCTGTCATACGTCGCATCATCCGCCGGTGCCCGCGTTATTCAATCCGCAGTCGTCGGTCGGTGGCTGCGCTGTTTGCGGCGGATTTGGGCGGACGGTCGGTGTCGACCCGGCTCGCGTCATCCCCGACCCTCGCCTGTCTTTGAAAGGCGGCGCGATCGCTCCCTTCGAGACCCGGACGCAGGCGGGGACCCGGGTTGAGCTGCTTCGTGCGGCGGCAGCCCATGGCATCGACCTGGACGTGCCATGGAGAGAGCTGCCCGCCTCGCAGCGCGACTACGTCATGAAGGGCGGTCGAGGATGGATGGGGGTCACCGGCTTTTTCGCCGAACTCGAGAAAGAGCGCCGCATCCCGTGGATCCGCATTCTCGTGGCACAGTATCGCGGATTCACGGACTGTATCGTCTGTGATGGTTCGGGATTGTCTGCAGACGCGCGCGCGGTTCGCCTGCAGAACCTCCACCTGGGCGAGCTGCAGTTCATGTCCGTGCAGGACCTGTACGTGTTCATCTGTTCGCTGTCGCTCCCGCCCGAAGTCGAGGTAGCACTCAGCACCCTTTTGGCCGAGATTCGCGTCAGGCTGGGGTTTCTGGTCGAGGCTGGACTTGGCTATCTCACGTTGGCGAGGCAGGCGCGCACACTATCGGGTGGCGAGATGCACCGTATTCTGCTGGCGACCAGTGTCGGGCGCCTGCTGACGGATACGTGCTATGTGCTCGATGAGCCCACGGCTGGCCTTCACCCGGCTGATACAGAGCGCCTGTTCGGCGTCATTGAGCGGTTGCGTGATGTTGGCAACACCGTGGTTGTCGTCGAGCACGACCCCGACGTGATCGCGCGCGCTGACTGGTTGATTGAGATGGGCCCCGGAGCCGGAGAGCAGGGCGGAGCCCTGATGTACGAGGGGGAGCTGGCTGGACTCATGGCCCGACTGGACACCGCGACCGGGCAGTCGCTCGCGCTGCGCGGCAAGCCGGAGTTGTCATCGCGAGCGCAATGGGCCGCGTGGCTTGAGGTGCGTTCGGCTTGCCTCCATAATCTGCAAAATCTGAACGCCCGCTTTCCCCTCGGCGGTCTGTCGGTCGTAACCGGGGTAAGTGGCTCTGGTAAATCGACCCTCGTCCATGATGTGCTGTACGCGAGGTTGCTGGAGGCACGTGGCACAGCGTCTTCAATTCCCCTGGGGCCTGCCACGGTCGTCGGGGATGTGTTCACCGAGGTTGTGCTGGTGGATCAGGAGTCGGTCACCGCATCGATCCGTTCGTGCCCCATCACCTACAGTAACGCCTACAACACGGTACGCGACCTGTTCGCGGCAACCGATGGGGCGAAAGCCGAGAAGTTGGCTGCGGGTGCCTTCTCGTTCAACACCCCGGGAGGACGTTGCGAAAAATGCGAAGGGACAGGGGTGCAGGTCGTTGAGATGCACTTCATGGCGGACGTTGAGCTGGAATGCGAGGAGTGCGCAGGGCAACGCTTTCGCGACCGCGTTCTCGCCATTCGGTACAAGGGCAAGAGCATCTCCGATGTGCTGCAGATGACCGTCGACGAAGCGTTGCGCTTTTTCAGCGGCACCACGGCTATCGTTCGGCGCCTGGAGCCGCTGTCCCGCGTGGGCCTTGGCTATCTGAGGCTTGGACAGTCCACCTCGAAGCTGTCGGGAGGCGAGCTGCAGCGCCTCAAGTTATCGTCCTATCTGGGGCGCGTGGAACAGGATGCGCAGGGCCATCGTCTTTTCCTGTTCGACGAGCCTACTGTGGGGTTGCACATGCGCGATGTGGATGTGCTGCTGACGGCCATCCGCGACCTGACGCTTCGAGGCGATACGGTGATTATCGTGGAGCATAACCTGGACCTGTTGGCCCGCGCTGACTGGGTGGTCGATCTGGGCCCGGGCGCCGGACCGTCGGGCGGGAACCTGGTCTATCAGGGTCCTGTCGACGGCTTGTTGCAGCAGAAGGATTCGGTAACCGGTCGATTTTTGTCACGCGCTTTTGGAGACGCCTCTGCCGGCGGTTGATCTTCATGCATTTCCCTGGATTTCGAATTCCAGAGCCAGCGGCGTCGGCTGTTGTGAAGTCGTGGATGCAGGCTTCCGACCGGGAGGAGCTCAGGCGGCTCGGCGATGTGCTGTCTTTGGCGCAGCGGGCCATACTGACCGCACGCATGGCCGGAAGGCCCATCGCGCTGGCTGCATCGTACGGCACAGGGTGTCGAACAGCGCTGCGATGGGCCGAAGGCATCCGCAAATCAACAGACGCAGGAGCGCTGCCGTCAGGCTCGGAGGACAGTGTCCCATCGGCCACGACGTCGTCTGACATCCTGCTGCTACGCGGCCTTCCTGACCTGCGACAGGTTCCCTCCCACATCCCCGAAGCCGCGCGTTTCCACGTTCACACCACCGATCCGGGAAACGTCCGTATCTATGCTCCATGGCGCGATGTGACGTCTCCCGATCCCGCCTATGTTCGAGCGCGTGTGATGTCCTGGTTGTCTGAACGTCGGGCCCTCGATCGAACGGTCGTTCTTTATGGCGCCGACACGGATTCGCTACCGGTGGATGCAAAGCTGGCACCGCTCGCCATATCGGGTTGGCCACAGGAGATTCCGAGACGGTGCGACCTGGTGCTGTGGAACCCTCCGATGAGGCCTGACGAATGGTTGCGCGTGTGCGCGGCGACGGGGGACTTCGCAAAGGGCGGCGCTGGTTGCACGATTCTGGTGGACTCCACGCCACAGCTTTGTCTGGCGACCGCCCTGAAGTGGCTACTTGTGAAGGGTTCGCCTTCCACGGATGGGCATGACAGGGCGTCCGTGGTGCAGGCGTGGCAATCACTCTCGGACTTCGTGCGAGAACGTGACGTGCGTTGCCGGTTCAGAGGCGAGTCCGTTGTACTGGAGCTGGTGACGCGTCTCGGTCTCAATCGCGGCAACGCATGGGTGATCCTCAATGCGGTTCGGGAAGGTATTCGACCTGTCTGAACACCAGTCGTTTGCATTGCCATCTGCTTCAGTCAGTTCATCTGACACTCGCATACTGCAATCGTGCCGGGGCATCGCTTGACCGCATGGCCGGGCACGATTAGAGCCGGGCAACTGTCGTCGAAAACCCTGGATGAACGCGATGTCACAGCCGAATTTTCTTCAGGTCACCAACGCGCTCGAGAACGCCGTCACCTTCTGCGAAAGTCATCCGGGCTACGGTTGCTCTCGTTCATTCAGTGCGCGGTTGACGGACGTGCGTAGCCTGTTTGCGAGCGCGACCCGGCGCACAGACACGACCTACACGAACTGGCGCGTCGTGGTCGGGGAAGAGTTGCGGCAGTTTCGGGAGATTCGGCTTGAGTACGCGCGCATCGTCGCGCTTTGTGACGAGCACGGGTACGATGGCGTGCCAAACAAGCGTATCGTCTACACCGAGCGGGAGCATCTGCTGGCGCTGGTAACGGAGCTGGTCTCCTGGCTGACCCCAAAGGGGTCGGAGTGGGATTGGATCCCCGTGCATCTGTCCACACTCAAGGGGCTTGTCGAGAGCGCAGACCGAAAGCGCAGAGAGGCTCAGGCTCTCTACGTGGAGTACACGGTGAGCGTGAAACAGCGCGTGTCGGCTTACGAGATCGCGGTGATGACACTGAAGGAGTTCCGACGCGACGCACGCGCCGACGTCAAGTCGCTTTCAGAGCTGGCTGCCACAGATTTGTACGTGCTTTGAGGTTCGTGACGTCCGAAATTGGCGGGTGGGACAAACATCATTTGCCATCGCGATTTGGGTGCCTAGGTTGATGCCGTTCAAATCTCCCATCCCCGAGAGACACCATGTCTGATGATTCAACCTTTCCGCAGGGCTCAGAAATCCTCGAACTGCCCGTGTTGCCACTCCGCAACAGCGTGCTGTTTCCGCAGGTGGTCATCCCGCTCGCCGTTGGACGCGAAAAGTCGATCGCGCTCATTAAGGAGGCGGCCAAGCGAGACTCCCGCATCGCTATCGTCACCCAACGCGAATCAGAGGTCGAGGAGCCGACCGAAGCAGACCTGTACCGGGTGGGAACGTCGGCCCGTATCCTGAAGGTCGTGAAGATTGCTCATGATAATTACAGCGTGATTATTCAGGGGCAGGAGCGTATTCGCCTTCGGGGCGTCAATCAGGTCGAGCCTTACCTGATTGGCGAGTTTGAAGTGCTCGAAGAGGTTCTGGAGCGTGACGTGGAGGTCGATGCGCTCTTCATGAACCTCAAGAACACTGCCAAACAGGTCGTGAAGTACATTCCTGAGATGCCTCGTGAGGCGGTTCAGATGATCGACTCCGTGAACGAGCCGGTTCAGCTGTGCGACTTCGTGGCTGCCAATATGGACATTACAACCGAGGAGAAGCAGCTGATTCTCGGCAAAGTGGATGTGAAAGAGCGTCTTCGTCTGGTGGTGACGTATCTGACGCGGCAGCTTGAAGTCGCGAAAGTCTCGGACAAGATTCAGACGCAGATCAAGGAAGAGATCGATAAGAACCAGAAGGAGTACTACCTTCGCCAGCAGTTCAAGGCGATCAAGGAGCAGCTGGGCGAACTGGAAGGCGAGGGCGGAGAACTGGATGATCTCGCGAGGCGAATTGAATCCAAGGAGATGCCCGAAGATGTCGAGAAGGTGGTGCGCAAGCAGTTCAGCCGTCTGCAGCAAATGCAGCCGGCCAGCTCGGAATACGGGGTCGTTCGCACGTATGTCGAGACCTTGCTCGATATCCCTTGGCTTGAAACCACGACTGACCAACTCGACATTCAGAACGCCCGCGCCATTCTGGACGCCGATCACTTTGGGCTGGACCGGGTCAAGGAGCGCCTCGTGGAGTTCCTGGCGGTCCGCAAACTCCGTGCGGACATGAAAGGGCCGATTTTGTGCCTGATTGGACCTCCGGGCGTAGGAAAGACCTCACTCGGCAAGTCGGTGGCCAAGTCGCTGGGACGTGAATTTGTGCGTATCGCCCTCGGTGGTGTGCACGATGAGGCCGAGATTCGCGGTCACCGTCGTACCTATGTCGGTGCACTGCCCGGGCGTATCGTGCAAGCCCTCCGCAAGGCCAAGACGTCAAACCCGGTGATCATGCTCGACGAGATCGACAAAGTCGGCCGTGACTTCCGCGGCGATCCTCAGTCAGCGCTCCTTGAGGTGCTGGACCCTGAGCAGAACGGAACGTTCTCTGATCACTACGTGGAAATCCCGGTAGACCTCTCGAAGGTGCTGTTCATCGCCAACGCGAATCAGGCGGATACCATCTCGGCGCCACTGCGCGATCGCATGGAGATCATCGACATTCCCGGCTACACGCCACAGGAGAAGAAGCGAATCGTGCTGGACTTCCTGCTGCCCAAGCAGCTGGAAATGCACGGGATTACGACAGAGCACGTCCAGTTTGAGACCTCTGCTGTCGACAAGGTCATTGAGCGCTACACGCGAGAGGCGGGTGTGCGATCGCTGGAGCGTCGGATTGCAGACGTTTGCCGGAAGATTGCCGTAAAGGTGGCCACAGACGAACTGAGCGGCGGAGCGATGGTGGTCACGGCGGATAATCTGTCTGACTTCCTCGGTCCCGAAAAGTACGAACGCGAGACGGTCGAGCGCGTGACCGACCCCGGCATTACCACCGGTCTTGCCTGGACGCCCGCCGGCGGGGACATCCTTTTCATTGAGGCTACCCGTAGTCCCGGCAAGGGTGAGTTGCGGCTCACAGGTCAACTGGGCGACGTCATGAAGGAGTCCGCCCTGGCTGCCATGTCTTACCTGAAGATGAGATCAGCCGAGTTCGGCCTTCCTCCCAACTTTACCCGCGACAGTGATGTACACATTCACTTCCCGGCAGGTTCGGTTCCCAAGGATGGTCCTTCTGCAGGCACAGCGATATTCACGACCCTTCTGAGCCTTTTCACAGGCGTGAAGGTCCGTGACGACGTCGCGATGACCGGCGAGCTCACGCTCCGCGGCAACGTACTCCCCATCGGGGGCGTCAAGGAGAAGCTACTGGCTGCTCACCGTGCTGGCATCAAGCGTGTGCTGCTGCCAGAGCGAAATCGGAAGGATCTGGTCGATGTGGCTGAGGATGTGAAGCAGGAACTCGAAATTTTCTTCGTTAAGAAAGTGTCGGAGATTCCGGCGCTTGCGTTGACCGAGCCCCTGTCGCCCCTGCCAGTGATAACAGGGGAAGGCACTTTCGAGTCGCCAAAGGCAGAGGCCTGACCGATGTTTTCAGAGTCCCGGACCACTGTATCGCACCATGGCCAACGACGACATTGATGCCCGCCTTCACGCCTTCAAGTGTCCTGTTTGTAAGGCTGTGACAGGTCTGCCGGGCGTGAACCGCTCGTTTCCTTTCTGTAGCGAGAGGTGTCGTTTCGTCGATCTTGGGCGGTGGATAGACGGAAGGTATGCGGTCGACGCACGCACGGGCAAGCTTGATCTCGTAGAACCTTCGGATGACGATTCCCTGCGTGTGGTCGACAAATCCGACGTGCCGGGAACTTCGGACGACGGCGAATCGTAGTCCTCGTTGGACCTGCGCTCATGACGCGTGGCAGTAACAGGTGCCGGCATGTACCGCGCCGTGGGGGCTCCAATGAAAGAGCGCGTTACGTGCCACATCGTTTGTTCTTTAACGTGTTCAGAGAGTATCGAGGTCAATGGACTCGTCCAGTAGCCTCACCTCTTGAACAGCTTCTTCGTCCCGTGTCACGTCCACGTAGCGAGACCACGGATGGAAGCCGGGGCGCGTGACCCCGAACAGATAACGGCCTTCCGCGAGCCGCAAGGGCTCTGCGAGAGGCGTGGTGCCAACCGATTGCCCATCGACAGTAACGTCGGCACCTGCCTCAGGGTAAACGATCACCACATGACCGTAATACGTGATGGCGGTCAGTTGAACCGGTACGGTCTGTTCGGAGTCTGCGGCTACGGTGACGGTTGTCGTGTAGGGGTCGTGGTCGCGCAGGGTTGCCGAAATGGTGTAGTCGCCGGCCGGCAGTTCGATGGGGACTGTTGCCTCAGGACGCATGACGAGCCCGTTCAGCAAGAGCATCGTGTCAGGATCACCCAACTCGATGGTCAGTGTGCCCGTTTCTTCGAGCATGGCCGTGCATGCAGTCAACTGTGCGCGCAGCGTCTCCGCGTCGGGATCATCTGGCACCTGTGCGAGGTAGGAGTGCGTGTAAAGCACGCAGTCGGTGGCGCGATCCTGAGTCGCTGCGATGGAAGCTACATTATACAAGGCGTTGGTATGAGTCGGAACGAGCGCGACGACCTGCTTGAACTCGCTGTAGGCGCGGGTAACGCCACCGCGCTGGTAGCGCGTCAGGGCTTCTTCAAAGAGCGCGTCGGGGTCGACTGCTGGTGCTTCTGCCGACGAGTCATCCTGCGCTCGAAGCGGTTGTGGATAGGCGAGGAGCGCTACTGCAGCCAGTGCCGTGGCACCGAAGGAAAGTCGAAGTTGGTACATAGAGACCCGGGACGCGAAGATTGACAGGAACCGCCACGTAGCGACGTTGTCTGGCTAGTATTATTCGTTGCTCAAATCGGACGCAACCGGCACCGCTCTTACTGGATACCTCATGTCAGACGTCACTGGAACCGAGAACCCGGTCCGACTATTCGCGCGCTCGAGTGACTTTCAGTTTCTGGGACCGTTGGCGCGAAGTCGAACGCGTCTGACCATCGCCACCGCAGGTATCTGGCTGTCGACCGTCGCGTTTGCGTTCTGGGCCAGCCGTTGGGTGATGGAAATGAGTCAGTCCGTCGGGATAAACGTGACGATACTGGTGGCACAGTTTCTTGGTATGATGGCCAGCGCTATCCTGCTGACGTGTACGATCGGCGCATGGGTCTGGGGTGACCTCTGGAGAAGACGCGTTTTGAATGGCGAGAAGATCGCTGTCGATCTGGACGAACAAGACACAACGCGGGCGGCCGATGATCACGTCGTGGGCTTCTGGAGCCTGCTCCTTCTGTCTGGCGTGGCCGTCTATCTGTCCGTCTCGGAACCAACCGACAGCTACATGCAGCGGTACAACGAATGGGGATATTTCGGCACGATGCTGCGTACTCCCGATGCATCGGTTCAGGTTGCAGCGCTCCGGGGTGTTGCTCATCCGGCCAATCGGGATGCCGCGGCGTCGCATGTAATTCGTCAGGGCGTCGTACAGGCGCTCAACTCTGAGAACGTGGAGGTTCGGACCTGGGCTGCATGGACAGCTGAGCGCCTGGATTTGGTCGAGGCACGCGATGCTTTGTTGCGAATGCTCTCTCCGCAAGCCGCAGCCGAAGAGTATCATGAGGCAGCACTGGCGCTTGGAAGTATGGACGACCCGCTCGCTCAGCGGACCGTTCTGGAGCAACTTCAGCGAGGTGAACTCGACGAGGTGCGACAGATTTCTGCATTTCGGCTCATTGGTTTATCGGGCTTTCGCGAGGGCGCCGAGTGGGTCGCATCGCAGTTAACGACGCTGCAGGGCGACCGCCTGATGTGGGCGCTTTGGGCCATCGGTCGAGTCGGTTACGCGCAGTCATCGCTGGACCCCATGCCTGATAGTCTACGGGTTCCGGTCCTCGCCCTTCGCACGACAGCCACCCCTGAGACAGAGTGTTGGGTCGCTGAGGCGCTCAAGCACGTTACGACGCTGTCTGATTATCCTGCCATGCAGGAAGCGTTTCGGAACGCAGTTGACCGTCCGAACTGCGCTCAGGTGCGCGCCGTGGACCGCGCAGAGGATGACGAACACCCTCGCACTACGCTGGTCGTGGTCGACGAGCCTCTGGCTGCGAAATACATGAAGGCCGCGTTTAACATTGCAGCCCCAGGCGTGAACAGTTGGGTGGAACTGATTCGGAACGACGT
>JAGWVZ010000787.1 GCA_018970625.1 Myxococcales bacterium
CGTCTCGTTCGGGTGGTGGGCTTCCAGATCGTCAACGGCGGGCAGACGACGGCCTCGCTGTTCGATGCCTCGCGTCTGTTCAATCTCAGTCCGACTGCAGTGCCGATGAAGCTCGTCATCGTCAAACAACAAGAACATATCGATGATCTTGTGAAAGAAATTTCAAAATACACGAATAGCCAAAATAAGGTCTCGGTCTCGGATCTGGTTGCGAACGAGCGCTTCCATCGTGACCTCGAGCGCGAGTCTCGCGCGGCGGTGACGCCAGCGCCGACCGGCATGATCGGGACGCAGTGGTTCTATGAGCGTGCGCGAGCACAATATGCCGATGAACGCGCTCGGCAGACGACACCGACCCAACGCGCACGGTGGGAACGCGACCACCCATACAAGCAGAAACTGACAAAAACATTAGTTGCTAAGTATGAAATGGCTTGGGGTCAATATCCGCATACAGTATGTCTTGGGGCGGAAAAAAACTATAATGCATTTCAAGCAATGTGTGACGTTACGCCGATACGCGTAACACCGCTTTATTTTCGTGAGCTTGTTGCAAGGGCAATCGTGTTCCAAGCGTGCGACAAGGTTGCCGTCCCGTTGGCGCCTGGCTGGAAGGCGAACACCGTGGCGTACGCCGTCGCAGCGTTTTCCTACGCCTACGGCGCCCTCTTTGACCATATTAGTGTGTGGGAGCACCAAGCGGTCACGCCAGCGACTCTTGAGGCATTGAAGGACTTGGTGGTGATGGCACGTGACCACTTGTCTGCACCACCGGTGAGTGGCCAGAACATTGGCGAATGGTCCAAGAGGCCTGCCTGCTGGGAGCAGTTTAAGGAGAAGGTTCAACAGCGGTACATCGCCCGGCCGCTGGTGTCAGACGTTGCCGACGTGGAGGTCGACACACCCAATCTTGACGCGCGTATCCACAGGCCGGAGCTCGTGGCCAGCGCCGTGTGGCTGCAACTCCATGCGTGGGGCAGCGAGAACGACCGCCTGACATCTCAGCAAAGGCAAGCGTGCTTGAACCTGGCAGCAGCGTCGGCGGCTGGTCGGCGTGCCAATCCTAGTTTCTACCGGCTTGGCTCTGAGGTGGTTCGGCGGGCCGTGGAGGCCGGGTTCGAGCTGCCGCCGCTGGCGTAGTCGGTGGCGCACGGGGCGTACCATTGCGACATGCGCTGATTTCTCGGCGCCCAGCCGCCTTGCCCACCATTCTAAATACAGTGGCATTTACATAAGTACTGAGCCTGTCGCCAGCGACGCATGCGAGCCCGCCGTTTACCTTCATCGACCTGTTTGCAGGCATCGGTGGGATGCGGCTTGCCTTTGAGTCAGTTGGTGGGCGCTGCCTCTTTACGAGCGAGTGGGACCAGTTCAGCCGGCAAACGTACATCGAGAACCACGGCGACCTTCACCCGTTCATCGGCGACATCGTCCCGTTTCCTGCGAGCGAGGTACCGGACCACGACGTCCTGCTGGCTGGGTTCCCATGCCAACCGTTCAGCATCGCCGGCGTGAGCAAGAAGAATTCCCTCGGTCGGTCGCATGGGTTCGAATGCGTCACCCAAGGCACGCTGTTCTTCGACGTCGCCCGGATCATCGAAGCGAAGCGCCCACGCGCCTTCTTGCTGGAGAACGTGCGAAACCTGCGATCACACGATGGTGGGCGCACTTTCCAAGTCATTCTGGATACGTTGCGGTACGAGTTGGGCTACGAAGTCTCCTGGTCCATCGTCGACGGTCAGCGATTTACTCCTCAGCATCGTGAGCGCATTTACATTGTGGGCTACCGTGAACCGACTCCGTTTGCTTGGGAAGGGCTTGAGCTGCCGGACGCCGGCCCACGCCTTGGGTCGATCCTGCACCGAGTCGACGGG
>JAGWVZ010000788.1 GCA_018970625.1 Myxococcales bacterium
GCTCGCAGCACATTCGGCGAGCGTCCCGAAGTCGTGTACACGATCAGCACGTCGCCAGGCCGGCCGAGCGCCTGCACCTGTCGAGCGAAGACCCGGTCATAGCCATAATCGTTGCCAATCGCGGTGAGCACCGAGCTGTCCACGGTGAGAGCGACTGCCGGAAGGCCGGGGCGGTCGAACTTGAACCGGCTCACAAACTCGCCCGCGATGTGCTGTGCATCCGCGGCACTTCCGCCGTTCCCTGCCAGCAGCACCTTGCCGCCGGACCGCATGGACTGCACGCAGGCCTCGGCCACGGCCACCACTGTGTTCAGCAGGCGGACGTCCGAGGCCATCTCGCTCGCGATGCGCGACGCCCCGATGCACTCCGCTGCCACGCGTTCCGTCAGCCTGTTCGCCACGCCTGTGCTCCAGTCTGGGTGAAGTGGCAGTTACTCACCTGCCCCGGAAAGCGCGCAAGCGCGCGGATGACGTCCATGCGCCGGTCTGGCGGGACGTAGAAAAGCATGAAACCACCGCCGCCAGCTCCCGAGACCTTGCCCGCGAGGGCGCCGGCCGCCATCGCCGCGTCATGGATCTCGTCCAGTGTCGCGTTAGAAACCGTCCGTGCGGAGCGCTTCTTGTCGAGCCAGCCGCGGCGCATCGATTCCACGATGCCCGCGAAGTCACCTCGAAGAAGGGACTCCTTCATCTCCCTTGCCTCGCGCTTCAGACCGTGCATCGCCTCGATAGCACCCGCGGCCCCGGACTTCATGTTGCCCTGCTGGTCGGCGATGATGCGGTCCGACTCTCGGGAGATGCCCGAGAAGAAAAGCACCATCGAGGCCTCGAGCTCGCAGGCGATCCAGTTCTTCACGCGGAGCGGGTTCACGACCACCCGGTCCTGAGCGTAGAACTCCATGAAGTTGAAACCGCCGAACGTGGCGGAGTACTGGTCCTGCCGACCGCCCCGCAGGCCGCAATCCACGCGCTCGATCCGGTAGGCCAGGTGCGCCAAGGCGTAGTCGTCGAGAGGCGCATTGAGCATCTCGCAGAATGCGCGCAACATGGCCACCACCAGCGTCGACGACGAGCCCAGTCCGGAACCGGCAGGCGCATCACAGAAGGAGGTCAACTCCACTGGAAGGCGTCGGCCGCCATTCAGCAGTTCCATCGCGCGGTGGTACACCGCCTGATGGAGCCGCAGTGCGGCAGGCGCAGCGCCGCCCTCCAGCCCGATCTCGCAACGGTCCCCGCGGTCCGCCGCAACAAGGCGTGTGGCACCGCCGGACAGGGGACGCAGCACCGCGTACGCATAGCGATCGATCGTGACATTGAGCACGTATCCGCCATGCTCGTCACAGTACGGTGACAGGTCGGTGCCACCTCCCGCGAGTCCCAGCCGAAGGGGCGCACGGGCACGGAACACCGGGCCGGCAGTGGCTTCACTGGATGGGTGCATCATCGATGAACGGTGCCTTGGTGCGATTGCCGTCCTTCATGGAGCGCATGTCCGCCATGTACTGGTTGAGGTGCAGTCGCGTCTCGCGATCCGGCTGCATGGAGCCGCGTTGCCAGCGGCCCTTCGCCGCGACCTCCGCCGCGGTCCGCCGACGGACGATGAACTCGATGGCGCACTCAGCCACCGGCGAAAGCGTCTGGTCATAGCGCGGCAGCCCGAAGCGATAGGTGCCGCCCAGTTGCTCGACGCGCAGGAGTTCCGCGTCGGGCCCGAGACCCCGCACGAGGTCGACGACGTTCAGCGACTTCTCGCTCCACGAAGCCGGCTTCAGCACGGTGAACGTCCACTTGTGGTCACGATTGAAGGTGCTCGGAAACACCCCCTGCTCGTAGAGGTCCTCGTCGGGCACGGTCACAATCAGGTGCCCACC